>JBEKAD010000022.1:0-16870 GCA_050018435.1 Terriglobia bacterium | reverse complement strand
TTGACGACAAAGAGTCATGGACCCACCGGACAGGTCTACCCGAGCCTTGTTGAGGGCGTGATTCATTTCCTTCCAATTTAACATTGTACAGTAACGATATGAATTATGGATGGTGAATTGCTAGGTTATGAGATGGTACTGGGCGTCGGGGTGAATTGACACACCCCGGCTAGGTGTCTGGTAGCAGGTGTCAGGTGTCAGGATTTAGGATTTCAAGGCGCGTTCGGGGAGAAATCGAAGCCAGACTCCCAGGTGCCTTGTCATCGATGCCAGAATGTTATTCATAATAAATGCTGTTAGGCGCGATTTTATGAAATTATCCCGACCCGCAAGATTTCTCATCCTATTGAATTTAAATAGGTTGTCAGATTGTGGCTCGAGCGGGGAGCGCGCATGTATTTGTTCATACGTTCGAAGCCGGAATATTACTGAAAACAAATGAAGCAGGAAACGAATGACCCAGAAAGTTTATTAAAACAAAGCACTTATCAAGAAATGCCAGAATGTTATTGAAAATGCAAGAGATAGTATGATGCTGGACCCGCGAAATCGCGAAAAATGCCTCAAATCCCCGCTGGGCCAATAAATTGCAGAAAACAAATAGCTTACACCGTGCGATGCCAACATAGGCCAGTATACTGATGAAAAGGCGGGAGTTATGAACTGGGACAGAGCGTCCATCCCATAGAGCCGCGAACCTTCGGCTGTGAGGGAGCGATGCCGGCTACATCCGGATAACCCGCAGGGGTTAAAATTGGGCATTGAACCTTGGCTGCCGCCATTAGGCCGCGCTACGCGACCCTGCGGCTTGCGCCGTGGGCCACAGATCAAGTGGCTTTTCCGTGCCTGTTGTTACGAGCGGTGAGATAATGCCGGGCAGTTGCGATGGGAACAGCATTTTCACCCATGCGCGTCACAACGCGGTACTGGTTTTGAGGAAGGAGAAATGGAACGATGAGACATTCAAGAGCCCTAATTCTTTCCTTGCTTCTCTTGGCGCCCGCCACCCTGTGTGCGCAGGTAGGTAGCGAGAGGGGAATGCTGCGGCAGATGGGCGGCGCGTATCCGGCGGAGTGGCCGCAGGGGCCCGGTCCCGACTCTATTCCGGCCTGGGCCAAACCGGGCACGATCCGTTTTGCGCGTTGGGATGGGGGCCGCATCGAGACCGTCAAAGCAATGCTCTCCGGCTGGCCGGGATTCAATCCGCCGATTCCCGACAATGTTTACACCATGACGAACTGGTACGATCCCCAAACGATTCACCTGCTCCGCGACGCGGGAGTCAACATGGTGTGGGTGACCTTCAGCAACGGCTTCTCCATTCCCACGGAGCAAAAGCACCAGGAACAACTGCGCCGGTACATTGCCGAGTGCCATCGTCAGGGAATCCACGTGATGGCGTACGAATCGATTGCCAACATTTTCTGGGAAGACATGTTCGAGCACGTTCCGGAGTCGCGCGACTGGATCCAAATGGGCGCCGACGGCAAGCCTGTTCCCTACGGTTCGGGTGATTACACAAAGATGGGCCGCGTCACTCGTTACATGGCGGACTTGGGCAACCTTCAGTGGCGCGAATATATGAAGAAGCGCGTGGCCCTGGCCATTGATGCGGGGGCCGACGGGGTGATGTACGACAATAACTTTGGCAGCCACTTGGTGGACATCTATCAGGATATCTACCGCTATGGCGTTGCGCGCAAGAAGGATTTCCTGCTCATGGGGAATTTCCATCAGAACAGCTACGTCCTCAATCGTCTCACCAACTGCATGACGACCGAAGATGGCGCGGAACCCGGCGTTTATGATGAAGCGCACCTCCAGGGCCGGCGAGGAAGGATGGATGCGACGGCTCTTGTCCCCGTTGACCACGGACGGTTGGTCACTAATGTGGGCCTCTTCCGCATTTATAACGCCTTGTCCCAGGGTTGGAAGCCCATGCTGGTTGAGGACGGGGGACGCGAAGTTGGCCAGCGTGAGACCACTCCGATGGCGGCGGAGCGGCAACAACTGGCTTTGGCAGAGGCCATGAGCTTTAACGTCAGCATGGAGTTGTTCTCCGAAGGAGCTTTCGCTCGCAACTTATTTGAGAATGACCCGAGCGCGATGGACATCTGGCGCGCCATCGGAAGTTACAACCGATTCTTTGCGGAGCACGAGCAGTACTACACGGGGACGAAATCCGTGGCGCCGGTCGCTGTCGTGTTGGACGATCGCAGTGAGAGCGTACCCCTGTTGGACGGATTGGCATCGCGCCACATGTTGTTCGACGTCATTTACGAGAGCGACTTGACGGCTGAAAAGCTCGCGTCTTACCAGGTCGTGGCGCTTCTCACCGCGCGCACCGTGCGGCAGCGCACGCTCTCGGCTCTTGAAACTTACGTAACAAACGGCGGCAGAATAATTGCCGCAGGCGAGGCGGCGACGCTCGACGAGACTGGGCAAAAGCGCGCACAGCCCGAGTGGTTCGGGAAACAGAGAGGCAAGGGAAAATGCACATATTACGAGCAGATTCCGCCGCTCGATGATTTGTCCAAGACTCTGCGCGACGCCGCCGGGCCGGGACCGATCCAGGTGGAAGCTCCCCCCGGAGTCCTCTACAACATTGTGCAGCAGCCGGCCGCCGGCCGCACGTTGATTCACTTCTTGAATTACACACTTAAACCTTCCGGTGAAATCAAGGTTGTGTCGCAAAGGAAATACGCCAGAATCAGCTTGTTCTCACCGGATTCGCCGCAGGCCGTTCAACTTTCCATTCCTCCTGGCGCCCCGGCGGAACTGAAAGTGCCTTCGGTGCGGGTCTACTCTTTGCTGGTGATGGAAACGCACAGGCCCAGACCCAGCAAGGCCACAGATGAGCATTAGAGGACGGAGGGGCGCGGGTGCGAAGCTTTGGAGTGCGGCAGTTTGCTGCCGCTTTCCTCCCGGCGAGCTTGCTCGCGGGAATTTCAACGCGCGAACACAATCCGGTAGTGGGTCAATTTGATGTGTAGCGGCGAGTTTACCTCGCCAAATGGCGGCGTAAAGCCGCCTCTACATCAAATTGACCCACTCCCCACAAATTCCCAGCCAGCAAGCTGGCTGGCGGAAAAGCGGCAGCAAGCTGCCGCACTCCAAAGCTTCGCGTGCCAGCAGTAGGGGCACGCCATGGCGTGCCCCTACAGGGATTTTTTCACAGCTTCTTGCGCCGTGGGCCACATGAGAGGATGGACCCGTGAATCGACATGAGTTTCTAAAGACCATGGCGGCAGCAACAGCATCCATCTTGGTCCCGAAATGGTCTTGGGGTGATCAGCCGGCGGATTACAAGACGTACACTTTTAAAACCGCGGGGGGGTGCGAACTGAAGCTCGACGCTTACGGTTCTGACCCCAACGATCGCAAGCCCGTCATGGTGACGATTCACGGAGGCGCGCTCATCATGGGCTCCCGGAATGGCCGGCCGCCCAAGTGGCTGAACCCGCAAGGAGAGTATGTGGTGATCTCGATTGATTACCGCCTGGCGCCGGAAACGAAATTGCCCGGGATTATCGAGGATGTGCAAGACGCTTTCCGCTGGATTCACAAGCACGGCCCGCGACTGTTGAATATCGACACGGAGAAGTTGATTGTCACCGGCGGGTCGGCGGGCGGCTACTTGACCTTGATGACCGGCTTCTGCGTAAAGCCTCGGCCCAAGGGGCTCATCTCCGTATCCGGGTTTGGTGACATCATCGCGGACTGGTTCACCCATCCCAGCGGTTTCGCCGTGAAGCAGACGCCGATCTCGAAGGAAGATGCCTATGCCTCGGTGGGAACGGCTTGTTTGACTGAACCTCCGCGAGGTAACCAGCGCGGGAAGTTTTTCGTTTATTGCCGCCAAAAGGGAGTCTGGCCGAAGGAAATCACCGGTCATGATCCTCTGACCGAGCCGAAATGGTTCAAGCGGTACTGTCCGGTGCGCAACGTCTCGGCCCAATACCCGCCCACCGTATTGATTCACGGGACGGCGGACAACGATGTGTTGTACGATGCGGCGGTGAAAATGGACGCGGCGCTCACGCAGGGAGAAGTTCCGCATAAGCTCGTGACCCTCCCCGGTGGCGGTCACGTCTTCGGCGGGTCCACCCCCCAGGAAATCGCTCGAATCTACGCGGAGGCTTTGGCTTTTGTGAAAGAACATATGAGTTGAGATTGTGATTTATACAGAGCGACATAACTTGTAGCGGCGGTCGGAGCCTGCCCTGACGCAGGAAGGGACCACGGCTGTCCAAATTGCGCTCAATCGGGCGGCTGGTGACTGGCGGGTCTGCCGCTTGCTGTCATGAACGCAGCACCAAAACTAAGAATTCTTCTTCCCTCTCCCCCAGGGGGGCGAGGGTTGTAAGTTCAAACGCTACAGGGCAATGCGCAAAAACTTATGTCGCTCGGTATAATACGATGCGATAGGAGGAGTAAATGAATCGACACGAGTTTCTGAAAACTATGGCTGCCGGGGCAGCGTCCCTCCTCGTTCCGCGCTGGACGTGGGGCGATGAGCCGCCCGAGGTAAAGACCTTCACTTACAAAACCGCGGGTGGCTGCGACATCAAACTGGACGCCTTCGGTTCGGATCCAAACGTCAGGAAACCCGTGATCGTCCACATTCACGGCGGCGCCCTGATCATCGGAAACCGCAAGGGTCCGATGAAGTGGCTTAACCCGCAAAGCGACCACGTGCTGATATCCATCGATTACCGCCTGGCGCCGGAAACGAAATTGCCCGCCATTATCGAGGATGTGCAAGACGCTTTCCGCTGGATTCATAAGAAAGGCCCGCGACTCTTGAACATCGATGCCGACAAGTTGGTGGTGGCCGGCGGGTCGGCGGGAGGTTACTTGACCTTGATGACCGGCTTCTGCGTGAAGCCTCGCCCCAAAGCGCTCATCGCGCTCTCCGGCTATGGTGGCATTGTCGGGCCCTGGTATAGCCGGCCGAGTGCCTACTATATGCAGCAGCGGCATGTTTCTAAAGAAGACGCTTACGCTTCGGTCGGGACCACCTGCGTTTCCGAGGGAGCAGGCTCGCGCGGGAAGTTCTACCTCTATTGCCGCCAGAACGGGATTTGGCCGCAGGAGGTAACAGGGCACAACCCCGACACCGAGCCGAAATGGTTTGACCGCTACTGCCCGGTGCGCAATGTTTCGCCGAAGTACCCACCCACCGTCTTGATTCACGGGACCGCCGACACCGACGTGCCGTACGAAGAATCCGACGCGATGGACAAAGCGCTGGCCCATTTTAAAGTGCCACACAAGTTCATATCCGTTCCCGGGGGTGGCCACGTGCTTTATGGAGTCGCTCCGAGCGAAAGGACGCGGATTTACGACGAGGCGCTGGCTTTTGTGAAAGAGCACGTAGGTTCAGTGTCCAGGGTGAGGGTTAGCGCTTCTTGGAAGTGGCGGAGTTCATGATTTTCTGGGTGGTTTCGGCAATGAGGTCGCCCATGCGCGTGGTGGAAGTGGGACGAGCCTTGCCGGGAAGCTCCGCGGTGCGCACGCCGCGCTTCAGGATGCGCTCAATCGCCTGCTCGATGGCCGACGCCGCGGTTTCCATGCGCAACGAATAGCGCAGCATCAGGGCGGCGGAGGCGATGGCGGCAAGAGGATTGGCGCGATTGCGTCCGGCAATGTCAGGCGCCGAGCCATGAATCGGTTCATAGAGCCCCGAGTGTTCGCCCAAGCTGGCGGAGGGCAGCAGGCCAATCGAGCCCGTCAACATGGCGGCCTCGTCGCTCAGGATGTCGCCAAACATGTTGTTGGTCAGGATCACGTCGAAGCTGGTGGGCTTGTCGATCAACTGCATCGCGCAGTTGTCTACGTAAAGATGATTCAGTTCGACGTCAGTATAGGAGCGGCCGATGCGCGTTACCACCTCGCGCCACAAGCGGGAAGATTCCAGCACGTTGGCCTTGTCGACGGACGTCACCTTGCGGCGGCGGAGTCGCGCCAACTGGAAAGCCCGGTGCGCCACGCGCTCCACTTCGTGCTCTCGATAGATTTCCGTATTCAGGCCAAAGCGCTCGCCGTTTTTGGAAAAAATGCCGCGCGGATTGCCAAAATAGATCCCGCCCATCAGCTCACGCACGATGACGAGGTCGGTTCCCCGCACGCGATCGGGCTTCAGCGCCGAGAGGCTTACCAGCGCGTCGATCACCCTCGCGGGCCGCAGGTTTACGTAAAGCCCCAGGCGCTGCCGGATTTGTAGCAGGCCTTGCTCCGGGCGTAACTCGGGGCGCTTGGTGTCCCATTGCGGGCCGCCCACGGCGCCCAACAGTACCGCGTGCGCATTGTTGCAAATGGAGATGGTTTCAGCGGGAAGTGGAGAAGCGGTCTGGTCGAGTGCGCAACCGCCAATTAGACCGTTTTGGAAGCGAAAGGTTGGGCCAATGATTTCCTCAATAGCCTTAAGGACTTTCACGGCTTCCGCCGTGACCTCGGGCCCAATCCCGTCTCCCGCCAGCACCGCAATCCGATACAAGCTCTGCATATCGTTAATTATCTATATCTTACAGGACTAGGACACGAATTGCAAGATTTTATTGAGGTTATCGACAGAAAGAAAAGCGTTTGGGGAGTTTGCCTGGGGTAAACTGTAAACCTTTTATTTTCTATTGGTTGTGTGGAGAAAAAGGGGTTTTCGGGCGTCCGGTTTTCACTGCGGAACCCCTTTTGAAGAAGTGAAAATAGTAAAATGGGCTGTTCCCTTGACTCAGGTACCACAAGATGTAGTATGTCGGGTGAATGGAAGATTACCCGCCGGAGCGGGACTCGCGATGTGGTGCCGGTTTTTCGTGCCCTGGAAGGGCACAAGAAAGTAGCCGGGGGCAACGGCCCCGGAAAGCGCACCGCTCGTTTCCGCCTCTGAAGAGGTCGTACTACCCTGGGCCGCGGGACGCAGGGTCGGCATGTCGCCAGCCAGATTCGACCCTTTCAGGGTCGGACCTTGTGGGGGGCGCGTTTTCCGAGGGCGTTGCCCCCGGCTACTATATGTACCCCCTGCGGGGATCAAGGATGGACAGCGCCGAGGGTGTTCTGGGGGCGCAAAAAGCAGGTAAAATGCCTTCTCCTCCGTTCACTCAAGATTGCTCAACTGAAGCGAGGAATTTATCGAGTTTCGGGAGAGCGCCATGAGCTTTTTCGCCCCCGTCAGCACAACTGGCCTCATGAGGAAAGTGATGGATCTGAATTCAATCAAGCAAAATTCCTGGGTCATTGCACTCATCGCGCTCGTGGCATGCGCCGCCTTCTTCCTGGGCGGCCTCGCGCAAGCGGTTTTTATCGTGATCGCGTTAGGAAGTGTTTGGCTCTTTTTCCAAACGGTCAACCGCCGGCTTTTTTCGGTATTTCCCCGGCACGGTGATCTTGCTCACGACCATGTCCTGAAACGGCTCTGGCGGGTTTTTGTCGAGGTCGTTCTGCAATATCGGGTGGTGCGCGACCGGCCTGTCGTCGGCATTCTCCACGCCTTCGTTTTGTGGGGATTCTTCGCCTTTGGATGGGTCAGCGCCAACCACCTCCTGCTGGGATTGCGGGGGCTGGATAAGGCCACCGGGGAGCGGACTTGGTACGGCGCGTTCGTCGCCGTATGGGCCGTAGCGGTGCTGGTGGGGATCATCGGCCTGTCGTTCCGGCGATTCGTCTTAAGGCCCAAGGCCCTGGGGGAGCTCTCGCCTACCTCCGGTGCTGTTGCCTTTTTGATTTCGGCGCTCATGGTCACCTATCTTTCGGGCTGGCGCGTATTTCCGGTGGGCGGCACGGCTTGGAAGGTGAATTGGTGGCTCCACACCCTTTCATTTTTTGCGTTGCTCGTGGTGATCCCCATCTCGAAGCATCTGCACCTGGTGCTTGCTCCGGTCACAGTTTTCCTGTGCCCGGAGACGACCAGCTCCATGCGCGCGCTGCGGGAAGAGGGCGATGACCTGGGGATGATTCACTTTAAGGACCTCGGACGTAAGGACGTTCTGGATGTCGATGCTTGCGTCGAGTGCGGCCGTTGCACGGACTTCTGCCCCGCCAACCTCTCAGGAGGAACGCTGAGTCCCAAGGAAATCATCTTGGATCTGCGCCAAGGGCTTCTGTCCGGCGGGGATGTGGTGGCCGGGACGGCGGAAGAAAAAAAGCAGGGCAAAGCCTTCATTACCGAGGAAGACCTGTTCCAGTGCTTTTCCTGTGGCGCCTGCGAGTATGTGTGTCCGGTGGGCGTCGAGCACGTGGGCAGGAAAATCCTCGACCTGCGGCGCGGACTCGCCAGCGAAGGCCGCATTTCCAGCGACCGGGTCAACCAACTCTTCACCACCATGGAACGCGCCCCCCACAATCCCTGGGGCATCGCCCACGACACGCGGCAGAAGCTGATTGAGTCAAAGCAGTTCCCAATTTTCGACGGCACGCAGGAATGGCTCTTCTGGCTGGGTTGCGGACTGAGTTTCGATGCGCACGGGCAGGCCGTCGCTCAGGCCATGCGGCAGATTCTCGATGCCACGGCCGTTTCCTGGGGAGTGCTGGCGCGTGAAACCTGTTGCGGCGAGCCGGCGCGGCGGGCCGGGAATGAATACCTTTTCATGGAGCTTTCCACCAAGCTGGTGGAGTCCTTTGAGGGCGCGCGAGTGAAAAAGATTGTCACCTGCTGCCCCCATTGCACCACGATGCTGGACAAGGATTACCGCCAAATCGCTGCCTACGAGCAGCTTGGAATTGAGGTCGCACACCACACAGAGTTCATCGAAAAGTTGTTGCCGAAGCTCCCGATCAAATCCGCAGATGTGAAGGCCACTTACCACGATCCCTGCTATCTGGCGCGGGGACGCGGCATCACGGCGGCGCCGCGCGAGGTCCTGCATGCCGCAGGAGTCGCGATAACCGAGGCCTCCCATCATGGCCAGAACACGCAATGCTGCGGAGCAGGCGGGGCACAGCTTTTTGTGGCCGATGACACTCGCGAGCAGGGTAAAGAGCGCGTAAACCAGCGGCGCTTCGCCGAACTGATGCAAACCCGGGCCACCACGGTGGCGGTGGCGTGCCCGTATTGTCCCATCATGCTGCGCGACGCCGCCAACGCCCTCCAGCGTGACGATGTCGAAATCCTGGACGTCGCGGAAATCGTCGCCAGGAACCTCGCGCCGCGGCCGGGGGGCGGCGCTAATCTTGCCATCAAATAGGGTAAAATGATATGCTTGGTACTGCATACGGATTCTCTAAATCCGTATGCACGGAGTATATGATGCGCACAACCCTGAATATCGACGATGACATGCTGCGAACCGTGCAGGAAGAAACGGGGGCACGAACGAAGACCCAGGCCGTCCACGAAGTCCTAAAGGATTTTGTTCGGCGGAAGAAGATCGAAAAACTGATTCAGCTTCAGGGTAAAGTTCGATTTTCCTCCGACTGGAAGACTCTGCGGAAAGGGTGGGAGCGCAATCAACGTGGTTCTAGTTGACACCTCTGTCTGGATCGAGTTCTTCGATCGCAATAATCCTTCCGTGCGTGGCGATCTCGAACCGCTCTTACGGCAGGGGGAAGTTGCGACCGCCGGCTTGGTTCTGGCAGAACTGCGGCGTGGATGCCGATCCACCCCGCAGGTCCGTGGGCTCCTGAAGGCGATGGAACCGCTGGTTTACCTGGAGGCAGACCGCGACTCCTGGCGGCGTGCGGGTGAACTTGTTGCCGAGTGCTCCGCACGCGGGTTTCAAGTCGGCATCGCGGATTGCCTGCTCGCGGCTTTGGCGATGCGCGAAAGCGCTTCAATCTTTACACTCGACCGCGACTTCGAACGAATTCCCCGGCTCCGGCTCTTCCGCAGGCAGAGCCCCTGACCGAGTAACCCATTTCACGCCCCGGGGTGTCCAGCGCATGCGCGCCACCGAATTTGAATTCCGCTACCGCTTCTGGCTCATCAGCCTGACTTATTTCGCGGGTTTTGGATGCTACTGGTTCGACCACCTGAACGCGACCGTGGCGCTGGTGCGGTGGATATTCAGCAGCAGCGACCCTCATCTGAATTCTCTGGCGGCACGGCACGCTATTCAGGGGTTGTTCATCCTCTCCGCGGGGCTGGTTACTGCCGCCGCATGGATGCGCACCTGGGGAGGAGCCTATCTGCGCACGGAGGTGGTCCGCGACGGTGCGGTGCGCACGGAAAAACTCGTCGCTGACGGGCCTTACCGCCACCTCCGCAATCCCCTTTATTTCGGCAATCTGCTCCTGGTCGCCGGCATGGCAATGCTGGCCAGTCGAACCGGCAGTGTTGTATTGATCTTGGGAAATCTGCTCATTGTGTTGCGCCTGATTGGACGCGAAGAAGCGGCGCTGGTGCAGTCCCAAGGTGAAGCCTATCGGGCTTTTCTGGCCGCCGTCCCGCGTCTTTGGCCGTCGCTCCGGCCCCGCCTGCCCGCCAGCCGCTTGCAACCGAGATGGTTCCAGGCTTTCTTGGGCGAAGCGTGGGTGTGGATTTTCGCCTTGAATGGTTTCGTCTTTGCTTGGAGGCTGAGTCTTACTCTCTATTACACCCTCCAGTGTGTCTCCGCGAGCGCATATTTTCTGGTGTGGATCGTGCTGGAGCGTTGGCGCTGGCGGAACTCGCCACCTCCTGCGCCTGACCGGCCATCCCCCCAATCTCCACAATCGTGAAGGGGAAGATTCTGTACTACTCATTCCGAAATTCTTCTCGCGCCGCGAAGAAAAGGCTCACCACAGAGCGCACAGAGACCGCAGAGAAAAGTACTTCTGCTTGCGCGGGTAGGCATTACGGCTGCTTAGTTTGTTGACCCACAGTTTTTATCTGCGTCTGTTCTCCGCGACCTCTGTGGTGGAATCCTTCTTGGGTTGCGGCCGGCGGCCGCGCTGCGTACATCGTCCTGGGCAAACTAGACCCCCTTGCCCTCACGGTTTCCGTATGGCAATCTTCTGTCAGGTGACCCGGCGCGGCAGCGGGATGTCGCTTGCTGCGGCGGTCACTCCTCCTTCATGACCGATCAAGGCGGGAAAACACGAGGGCCGAGGGAAGCGGGCAAGCCGGCTTCGGCGGATGATTTCCAGCTCCGCTTAAAGGCAAATTCGCGCACTTTTACGCGCTGGCAGCGGATGCAGATATTTGTGGCGACTTGGCTGGGTTATTTCGCGGTGCTGTTGATCGGCCGCAGCCTGCGCTGGGAAATTTTTGGTTGGGGGAACTGGGAAGCCGCGCGCCAGATGGGCAAAGGGTTGGTTTACACCTGCTGGCACCGCGAAATCTTTGCCGGCTCATGGTTCTGGCGCAAGCGCGGCATTGTCGTCATGGCCAGCCAGAACTTCGACGGCGAGTATATTACGCGGATTCTCCTGAAGCACGGCTACGGAGCGGCGCGCGGCTCCAGTTCGCGTGGCGCTTGGAAGGCTTTGGCGGAAATGATTCGCTGCCATCGCCAGGGGCTGGACACGGTCTTTACCATTGACGGCCCGCGCGGCCCGCGCTTTGTGGCTAAACCGGGCTCGGTGCAGTTGGCGAAGGCCACCGGGGCGGCCATCCTCTGCTTCCACGCGGCCGTTCGCCGCGCCTTGGTGTTTCGAAAAAGCTGGGACCTCACAGAATTCCCGTTCCCGTTCACTCGGGCGGCAATGTTTATTGCCCCCCCCATCGTGGTTCCCCGCGACGCCGATCGCGCCGAGCAGACCCGCAAACTCCAACAAGTGCAGGCTACCCTGGATGACCTACGCCTCCGCGCGGAGCGGTGGCAGAAGAGCTAGGGCGGCAGAGCCGCAAAAGAAAATCAAAAGGCAAAGGGCAAAAGGCAAAAGTGAAAAGCCGCGGACCTCACGCGGCGGAGGGCCGCGCTACGCTTGCTTAAGTAAATCGGGGTAATCTTCTACTCGGCGACAGCCCCCCCTACGATGCGCCACAATTCCAAATAAATCGCTTCGGCCTGAGCGCGTGACTGTTCCAAGGTTCCGGAGCAATCGATCAAATAATCCGCGCGGCGGCGTTTTTCCTCCAGGGGCATCTGTGCCTGAATGCGGCGCTCAGCCTCCTCGCGTGAAACGCCCGTCTTGGCCATCAAGCGTTCCAGTTGCTGTTCGGGCCGGCACCACGCCACCAGCACTTTGCGCAGAGTGCCGCCAAAGCCTGACTCGAAGATCAGCGCTGCGTCCACAATCACCACCGCGTGGGGATTCCGCCTCTGCTGTTCGGCGGCGAGCTCCTGCACGCGCGCGATGATGCGCGGATGGACGATGGCATTGAGCAGACGCAGTTGTTGCGGATCGGCAAACACCTTGGGGCCGAGTTTTTTCCGGTCGATGCGGCCGCCAGCATCGAGGCTCTCTCTCCCGAAGTGCTCGAGGATTTCCTGATAAGCGGCGCGGCCGGGCTCGATCAACTCGTGCCCGACACGGTCGGCGTCGATGATGTGCGCGCCCAAGTCCTGAAAGTATCGCGCCACGGTGCTTTTTCCGCAGGCGACGCCTCCGGTCAGGCCGAAAATGGGTAGGCTTGAAAGCATACGCAAGCAAGTCAAAAGGCCAAGGGCCAAGGGCAAAACGCAAAAGGAACACCAGTTTTGGCTTTTGGGCTTTCAGCTCTCAACCCTCAGCTATCACTTGTCAGCCGTCGGGCAGGGCCTGAACTGAGAGCTGAAATCGGCTTTGACTTTTGCCCTTTGCGCTTTGCCTTTTGACCTGTTCTTCGCTCTTGGGAACAGGGTTCAATGCACCCGACGACATCCCCGCCGCAACCGCGCGGCCTGAATGGTGTTCGCCATCAGCATCACGATCGTCAAGGGACCTACGCCGCCTGGTACCGGTGTGAAGGCGCCGGCGATGGCCCGCGCGTCTTCCGGTTGCACATCGCCCACCAGCACCGAGCCTCGCTTCTGGAGGGTGGCGAGAGGGCCGGCGGGATCGTGGAAGATCTTGCGCACTTCCTCTTCCGTCGTCAGGCGGTTGATGCCGACATCGATGACGGTCGAGCCGGGTTTGATAAAGTCGCCGGTGACAAAGGCCGGTTTCCCCATGGCCGCCACTAGGATATCCGCTTCACGCGCCACCGCAGGCAGGTCGCGCGTGCGGGAGTGGCAAATCGTGACCGTGCAATGCTCGTGGAGCAGGAGCATGGCCACCGGCTTCCCCACAATATCGCTGCGCCCGATGACCACGGCCCGCGCCCCTTTAAGGGATATCTTCGAGCGCTTGAGTATTTCCAGAATTCCCGCCGGTGTGCAGGGCACAAAACCCGCCCGTCCCGCCACCAGGTTGCCGACGTTGGTAGGATGAAAACCGTCCACATCTTTCGCCGGATCGACGGCCATCAGCACGCGCTTGGTATCAACCTGAGGCGGCAGAGGAAGCTGAATCAGAATGCCGTCGATCTCATCATTGCGGTTAAGATCGCTGACCAATTCCAGCAGCTCCTCGGTGGTGGCGTCTTTTGACCGCTCGATTTTCTCGCTGAACAGCCCCAGCGTTTCACAGGTTTTCACTTTGCTTCGGACATAGATCTGCGATGCGGGATTCTCACCCACCAGCACCGCCGCCAGGCCGGGGGTGACCCCCACACGCTTCAGGTCGGCGATCTGTAGCAAGAGTTCCGATTGAATTTCATCTCGAATTTTATTCCCGTCAAGAATGGTTGCCGTCAAGGTAGGGCTCCCAAGATCAGTGGTTAGTGGCTAGTGGCAAGTGGCTAGCCATTCACCACTGCCTTATTATGAATCGCAGGGAAGTTTAGCACAACCCAGGCTTCCGGCTAAGCCCACGGGTGCTGCTGTCATTTGAAATGGGATCCCCTTCGAAACACTCGTGCAGGCATTTCTTCGGAATTGCACCGGAAGGCAAAAAACCGCAGAGTAATCCCGGTGGGCGCGGGATAACTCTGCCCTACCTGCTTCCAGCAGACCATCCAGTCGTACCCGCGTTCGGGATGGCGCTGCGTCTTGAAGGAGGGTTTCTACTTCAGGCCGCCTTGGTTCCACACTCCAGACAGAATTTCGCTGCGGGAGCCAGCTTGGCGCCACAGTTCGTGCAGTGCTTCTGGTGGGGGACCGGCGTGCCACACTCGGGGCAGAATTTCGCGCCGGCTTTGAGCTCGTTGCCACATTGCGCGCACTTGATCACCGCCGGAGCCGGGACTGCGGATGCAGGGGCAATGGCAGGGGCTGCCGAAGATGGTGCTGGCGTGGTTGCTCCTCTGCCGGCGGGCGCTTCTGGAACGCCCGCGACAGCGCCGAAGATGCCCCCCAGCAAACCGCTTAGGCCGCCCTGCGACAAAAACTGCTGCGCCTTGGCCATCTCCTGCTGTTTTTTCAGTTGCTCCTCTTGCTGCTTCTGGAGCTTGCGCTGTTCGTACTCGGGATCCATGCGTGCGATCTTGACCTCTGCCAGGCGCGTCTTCACGGTGCGCAACACGTCCTTGGCCTGCTCCTCGATTCCCCGCAAATGCTCGCGCAATTCCGCATCCTGCTCGGCAGCCAGGCTCTTTGAGGCATTGATCAGAATGGCCTCGCATCGCCTCTGAAACTGCGCCAACTGTTCCGGGTTGTCGGACCCGTCGGCCTTCGAAACGATTTCCCTCAACTCATCCTGTAGCGACATGGCGGCACTCCATGTTTCGGCTTTTGCGCGCAACCTCCCGCGCACAGCAATAGAGGATCTGTACGACCTATCGTGCGGGACAGCCTATCACAGTTGGCGCAAGCGGACAACGCAGCGCAGACAAAGTTATTGAATCAAAAGTCGGCGGTCATAGACCGCCGCTACAAAAATCCAAACTGACCCACTAGCAGGATGCTGAAAAACTCTTTTTCGGGATAACTATATTGCTAGCCTCGCCTGAAAACAAAGGACTTACAGGTGCCGAAGCAGGGAAAAACAGGCCGCTTTTCGACTTTTTCAGCATCCTGCTAGATATATAAGTCACGTTATTCCAATTGTTTGGGAGAAGTATGATAAGACGCCAAAAAGTCTTGTTTATTTTAGTGATGCGTTCATTTATAATGAACATCGCATGAAAATGGACAAAGGGTTTTAGGAGTGTGTCGGAAATAACAGTCTCTCAACGAAGAATCAATAACTTACAGACACTTGAATCTCGCTAAGTTGTTGATTCTACGTACAAGGAAATCTATCTCCGACAGACTCTTAGGTAAAGTGAACTTGCCTCTCAAGGGCAAGATTCGGGGGTAGCCGAAAATGCAGCAGCGCGCGACGGAAACCGAACTCTTAGAGAAGGCCATTGAGGCATTTCGCCAAGCCACCGGGATAAACCTGCACTTACAGCGATGGGAACCGAGGCAACACGGGCAGCGGGCGGATGTAGAATTACGCCTTGGATTCGCCCCACTGGAAAAGCGCTTTTGCGCACAAGTGAAGCGAAGGGTGAACCCCCAAACTCTCGGTCAAGCGATTGAACAGATGAAACGGTTCCCGGAAAAAGCCCTCTTGGTAACAGAGTATGTGAACGCGAACATGGCAGAGCGGCTGAAACAGATGGATGTCCCATTCCTCGACACCTTGGGGAATGCATACGTCAACGCCCCTCCTATCTTCGTTTATATGAAAGGAAACAAGCCGCCAGTGAAAATGCCTGCGGAAAAGCCCACCCGGGCATTTGTGCCGGCCGGCCTGAGGGTAGTATTCGCGTTGCTCTGCCGGCAGGAATTGGCTGACGCACCCTTCCGAACGATAGCGCAGGCTGCCAATGTTGCGCTGGGTACAGTGGCATGGGTTCTGAATGATCTGGAAAGGCTCGGCCATCTCCTGGAAATGGGTAAGAGCGGACGAAGGCTGATACGCAAACAACAGTTGCTTGAACATTGGGTAGCAGCATTCCCCAACCAGCTACGGCCCAAACTGCTCCTTGGGAAGTATGCTGCACCCGATCCGAAATGGTGGGAGCAGGTGCGAATAAGCGACTTTCGCGCGTATTGGGGAGCGGAAATAGCCGCGGCGCGCCTTACCGGTTACCTGAAGCCAGAGTTGGCTACGGTGTACATCCGAGACCTGCCCGGGAGATTTTTAACCGCCAACCGATTGCGGACAGATGCAAGAGGAAACGTCGAGGTGTTAGAGGCCTTCTGGAATACTCGGTGTGATTGGACCAACACCGAGATCGTACACCCCTTGCTTGTATACGCAGACCTGCTGGCAACAGGGGGTGCTCGGAACCTTGATACTGCAAGGCGGATATACGATGAGCAACTTGCTGGACTTGTCCGGGAAGATTGATCCCGCGTCCCTGGCGCTTTTTGAAACGCTCAGGGATGTGACGGGCTCCCTGGGTGTCGCGTTCTTCGTGGTGGGCGCAACCGCAAGAGACATGATCCTTGAGCTCGGCTATGGGTTACCAAGCAAGCAGGCCACGCTGGACAAAGATTTCGGCGTTCGCGTCGCCAGTTGGGATGCGTTTGAGAAATTGAAAGAATCACTTTTGACCAGTGGACAATTCAAACAAAACAAGGAGGTCCAGCGGCTGCGGTACCGAGGCGAATTACTCATCGATATCTTGCCATTCGGAGAAATTGCAGACGCCAAAGGGGAGATTCGTTGGCCACCGGATGAGGATCTCGTGATGAGTATGGTGGGGTTTGAGGACGCTTACCGGGTGGCACGTGAAGTGCGGGTGAGAGCCAGTCCGCCTCTCGACATCCTGGTGGCGTCTATTCCCGGTTTGACGATCATGAAGCTCGTCTCATGGGCGGATCGCCCTGAGGACAGATCTAAAGACGCGGTAGACTTGGCGCACATCTTAGAGAGGTACCTAGATACTGATAACTATGGCCGACTACTGGAAGCGCACATGGATTTGACGGAGGTCGAGAACTTCGATTACGTACGAGCAGGCGCCAGATTGCTCGGGCGCGATATCGCGAGCATCGGGAAT
>JBEKAD010000021.1:0-17055 GCA_050018435.1 Terriglobia bacterium | reverse complement strand
CTCGCGTTCAGGAAAGACGACAGGAAAAACGATCCGATTCTGATCCGTATCGACACCATCGTTGAGGCCCTTAATGGAACCAAGTCAGGGGGCGAGTCTCTATACCTTTATGCCGAACTCTACTTTGCCACCAACTATTGGTTGAAAACTTTGACGCTGAGGCACGATCCGAAAATGCAAAAGGGACGGGAAACTGCCATCCGCGACTTATGCCGCTTTGCCATCACCAAGCTGGCAGCAGCCTGCCAGGTTTCGATTCAAGCCCTTCCGAATGAACTGGAGAAGCTCTACGGCAAGGGTTTGAGCGAGCACGGAAAGCATCAGGATTCGGCGCAAGCGCTGGGTGTGTCCCATTATATGGAGCGCGCCGAAACCAACCGGTACCGGGTTCATTTCATAGGCGGCAAGGCCTATCAGGAAGAATGGCGAGTGCCCAACCCAAAACTAAAGCTCGTCGATTCCATATTTTGGCATGAGTCTACTGCGAATCGAAATGAGGTCGCACTCCTCCCCGGGCCCGACGGCAAGCTGAGACAAGTCCAGGTCTTGGAATATCTCTGGGCTTACTTTGTCATGAGCATGAGCCGGGACATCTATATGGGCCCGCATATGAGCATTAGTAAAGGTAGCGATTCGGAAGGCAAGGTTGGCGTGGTTCACTCCTCCTGGCTGGCGGGCACGGCGGTTCAATGTTCGGGGTCCATGCTGATTGAGAAGGGCGTCGTCAAGGGGATACGGAACAACAGCGGCCACTATCAGCCTAGTGATAACCATATGGTGAACGTACTTGAACTTCTGAGAACAGTCGGTGTACCTCTTAAGGATGTTGAGGTGGTTGATTACATGAACGACAGGCAGCTTTCCGGCGATGAGTTTCTGGCGGAACGCGGTAACTGGGACAACATCCTCAAACGAAGTAAATGGCGACCCCCCGAAAAAAAGGTGATAACGCCTTCAGCCTCCGTCGTGAAGCCCCCGGTTACTATCTTCCCCGGTGGTAAGCTGAAGAAATAATACCGGTGCAGTATGTGCAACAGGATTTACGAAGAAAGCTATACCGTTACGTTCTGTCAATCCTGCCACGGGTCATGTGTGGCTGCATGAAACCCGAACGTGACCAGGCATTATGTGCCCCCGTAAGCTGGCGCCGCCGGTGAGGCTTTTAGGTGGGCCAGGGGTCGCCGACATAAACGGCAATGTCGGCGCCACCCGCGGGTTGTTTTCAAGCCTCTGCGTCTCGGCGGTGAGAAGGTCTTTTTCCCAACCTGTCCGCCATTTACCCACGGCTTACTGTCCACTATTCTCCGGAGCCAGACGATAGAACGATAATTGCGCATCGCCGTGGCGCAGCAGGCGCGTGCGGTGGAGGGTGAGGTAACTCTCTTCCAGTTGCACATGCCGCGAGTGCTCCGCGACGACGATCGATGAAGGCATCAGCAGCAACCCGCGCGCGAGCTGCCGCAGCGTGTGGTGGTACTCGCGAATCTCCTGGTAGGGCGGGTCAAGGAAGACCACGTCGAAGCGATCACCTTGGCGCTCCAACCGCTCGAGGCCCGTCAGCACGGCGCAGGTAAGGAGCGCGTATCCGGAATCAATATGGAGCGTCGCGAGATTCTGCCGGATCAGTATGGAAGCGGCGCGGTGATGCTCGATGAAGACCACGTCGCGCGCGCCGCGGCTCAAGGCTTCCAGGCCCACCGCGCCGGTACCCGCGTAGGCATCGAGAAAAGTCGCGCCCTCCACGCTGGGGCCGAGGACGTCAAACAAAGTTTCGCGCATCTGGTCCGTGGTGGGACGCAGATTCCCACCCCCTAAGGTGCGCAAGCGAAGACCGCGGTAGGTGCCAGCAATTATTCTCATGATTGAGTGATCGGGCTATTTTATTGCCGATTGCCGATTGTCGATTGCCGATTGACAACCCCGGCTGCCGCCTTCACAAGCCGGCTCTCAATCGTCAATCATCAATCGAAAATCGGCAATTATGCGACGCTTGCCAACCCATAGCGGCGCGGCCACTCGGTGCGGAGGTACGTGACAAAGGTCTCCAACTCTTCCGGCGAGGGTGGATGCGCGACAAATTCCGCCGCCTCGCGTTTGGCCCATTCCAGGATTTCCTGGTCGCGCAAAAGGTTGGCGATGCGAAACGCCGGAATTCCCCACTGGCGCGTGCCGAAGAACTCGCCTGGTCCGCGCAGCTTGAGGTCGATCTCCGCGATGCGAAAACCGTCGGTGGTCGCCACCAGGGTGTTCAGGCGCTCTTGGGAAATTTCGCTGCGGCGCTCGTCGGCCATGAGCAAGCAATAGGATTTCTTGCTCCCCCGCCCGATGCGCCCGCGAAGCTGGTGAAGCTGCGACAGTCCGAACCGGTCGGCTTGCTCGATGAGCATGATCGTGGCGTTGGGCACATCCACACCCACTTCCACCACCGTAGTCGAAACCAGAATCTGCACCTCGCCGCGCTTGAAGCGCTGCATCATGTCTTCCTTCTCATCGCTCGGCAGGCGGCCGTGCAGCAGGCCCACTTGAAATTCCGGAAAGACGTTGCGCGCCAACTGCTCGTACATGCGCACGGCGGGCTTAAGATCCAGCTTACCACCCTCCTCGATAACCGGGCAGACAACGTAAGCCTGCTCGCCGCGCCGCACCTTCTCGCGCAGGAAAGTATACGCGCTCTCGCGGTCGCGCTCCTCCATGAGCTTGGTCACGATGGGGGTGCGATGGGGCGGCAACTCGTCGATCACGGAAAAATCCAGGTCGCTATACAGCGTCAGCGCCAGCGTGCGGGGGATGGGCGTGGCGGTCATCACCAGGACGTCGGGGTGATAGCCTTTGCGCATCAGTTCGAAGCGCTGCAACACGCCGAAACGATGCTGCTCATCCACCACCACCAGGCCGAGTTGCGCGAAGCGCACGTCCTCCTCAATGAGCGCGTGCGTGCCGATGACCAGATGGACGGCCCCCGCGGCGATGTCCCGCTTGATTTCCGCCTTCTCCGCCGCTTTGCGCGCGCTGATGAGCAGCTCCACGCGGTAATCGAGCGGGCGGAACAACTGTTTGACGTAGAGGTAATGCTGCACGGCAAGGATTTCCGTGGGCGCCATCAGCGCCACCTGATATCCGTTTTCCATCGCCAGGATGGCGGCCTGGATGGCGACGATGGTCTTGCCGGAGCCCACGTCGCCTTGCAGCAAGCGATTCATGGGGTGCACCGAACACATGTCGTCCACGATTTCTTTCAGCACCCGCTTTTGCGCACTGGTGGGATGAAAGGGCAGAATTTTGCGAATCGCCTGGCGGGCGCTGTCCTTCACGCGAAACTCCACGCCCGCGACCGACTTGGCCTTGCGGCGCTTCAGCGCCAAACCTGCGCCCACACTGAAAAACTCTTCAAAGATCAATCGCACTTGCGCCGGAGTGCGGAAAGCGCAGAGTTTATCCAGGTCTTGCTCGCCCGGGGGAAAGTGCGTTTGGCGAACCGCCGTGGCGCGGTCGAGCAGACGGTTTTTCTGCGCCACGGTCGCCGGCAACCGGTCCGGGATTTGGCCGTCGAGCCCCTCCAGCGCTGCCCACATGAGGCGCCGCAGCACGCGCGGCCCGAGCGTTGCGATGGATTCATAAATGGGCACGACGCGGCCTATTTCCAGGGAGTCGCCGCCCTCCGCTTCCTCCTCCGGCAGGATTTCAAATTGCGGCTGGATGATCTCCATAGTGCCCGTGCCGTAACGGTCGCGGTCCACTTTGCCGTAGAAGAACACCTGCTGCCCGGAATGGAAAACTTTGTTCTTCTCCAGGTAAACCGCGTTGAACCACTTGCAGCGCAACATGCCACTGGAGTCGCTGGCGGCGAGGTCATAGATGTAAATGCCGCTGCGGGTGCGCATCGGGCCGCAGGTGAGGACTCGCGCGAAGACGGTCGTGGTCTGGCCGGGCACCAGGTCGCGAATGCGCGTCAGGCGCGTGCGGTCTTCGTAACGAAACGGTGTGTAGTAGAGCAGGTCCTCCACCGTGCGGATGCCGCGCGAGACAAGAAGTTCCGCGCGGACGGGACCTACACCTTTCAGGAACTGAACCTCGGATGCGGCAGTGAGTTTGGAAGTCGCCATTCTGCTCCGATTTGACTATTATAGCCGGGATAACGGTGTCGCTTGCGCCTCATTGCCGGATGTCGCTTTCGGACGGGCCGTCCAGGCAGCGGGAGAACTGAACGGCCGCATTTTCGCGCCCCGCTGGTTTTCCAGGGACGTCGAGAGAGAATACACTATCCGCACCCATTGCACTCATGCCTCTTACGCGCGCCAAATGGATGAAGTTTCTGGTAGCCATCTTCCTCGGCAACGCCCTGTATTTTGCACTGTCGCCGCACCTGCCGCCCGCCGCGCAACACCGTTCGTGGGCAGTCGACCTGGGAACCGTGGTCGACTTCTGGTTTTGCCTGCTGGTTTATGGCCTCCTGGAACTCGGCGCTTTCTTCCGCCGCGATGATACCGGGCATCGTGGGCCAAAGGAGTAGCACCGGACGGCGGGCGCTGCGCGCGGGCTTGCTGCCCCCGCCCGCGAAGCTTCGGTCGCCCCCTGCCACACGCTTCTTCGATTCGAAGGGCATATGATGATCTGGGCGAAACGATTCATGGCAATCCCATGTGGAATGCCCGGCAGTTCTGCCCCATGGGTAAACGGGCTGGTATTCCCAAGGGCTTATACGACCTATAACTATTTTTTGTTTGCCAAAGTCGGGCCTTCATACTAAACTACTATCTTACGGCTTGATTAGGTTGAACGGCATAATATCCTCAGCACGGGTACTCAGGCACTGTGCTGTACCACATGATGACCTCGCCGTAAGCCGGTGACTCCCGGCAGCAATAACCACGCTTAAACAGGGGGAAAGAGCTCGCTCGCGAGCCGGGGGGATGCGTGTGCGCAAGTCGAAGTTTTGGCACGGCAAAAAAGCCCTAAAGTTCACGGCGCGATTGCCGAATATACACAGGAGGTAAGTTGAAAGTGGAAATCAAAGAGCAAGTAGGTGTTACCGCTGGAAAAGTTTGGCAAATGTTAAATGATCTTGGCCCCCAGACACTGGCCCAACTTAAGAAAAGACTAAACGGCTCAGGCGAACTCGTCGGATTCGCTCTGGGCTGGCTGGCGCGAGAAGACAAAATCGACATTTCTCAGGAGAAGAAAGGCTTCAAGGTGGCCTTGAAGTAATCACGGACGGCCCTAGGGAGCAATCCCAACGAACGTCGCAAGCCCGCCGAGGCAGCCCGGAATGTGCCCGGCGGGTGAAGAAGCGAGTGAGGGCGCCGGTCCGGCACGGTCGGGCTGGCAGCTTATTCGCAACACGATTTTGCCGCAGCGATACTCTTTCCCCAGGTTTTTCAGGTACGGGTTCGAACGGATCCGCATAGCGACGGAGTGCATTCCCCGAGAGACCCGTCGTGATTGCGGCAGGAACGGCGGCTTTAGCAAATCTCAAAGGGAGCGCTTATGACGGAGAGAATCACAGCCCTGCTCGTCCACCATAATTCCGAAACGCTGGCCATGCTCAAAGGCGCTCTGGAGCGCCAGGGCATGCGCGTCATTCAAGCCGAATCGCGAGCCCAAGCCAAGCGCCTGCTTGGCGGGCTGGATCCCGCGCCACTGGTCTTCACGGACACGCAACTGCCCGATGGCACGTGGGCCGACATCCTGGCAGTGTCCGAGAAGGCCGCACAGCCCGTGAATGTGATCGTCGTGGCTCGAGTCGTGGACACGCGTTTTTACGTGCAGGCCATTGAAACCGGCGCTTTCGATTTCCTCGCGCCACCCTTCATGGCCACCGACCTCGCTTACGTGGTACGGAGCGCTTTTGACAATGTCGTCGCGCGCCGCGCCGCCCACCCTCATACCACACACACTCCGGAGGAGGGCCTGTTTGCTGAGGTTCGTGAAACCAGCGCCCCAGCGACTCCGAACTGAGGTCGGCCGTTGCTCCCAAAGATTCCCCGCACTGACGCTGGAGGGGTTCTCCCCGCCGGCCTACTGCGGCGTCACAATCCCGGCGAAGGCAGGCAAAAAGCTGCTGAGGGGCAAGTTAAAAATCCCGTCCGGATCGGGATGCCGCGCCCACGGGTTGCGAATGTTCACGGTGGCGGCGCTGGAATCGTAGCTGAGCACCGTGTAGCAATGCGCGTTGACGTACCAGAGGTTGGTGTCCGGGGGCAGAGAGCGCCCCTGGGCCACCTCCTGGTAAAAGCGGCTGCCCCCGGTGCACGCCACGATCGGCATACCACTCTTGACGGCTTCGGCGAGGGCCGCGCCCGCCTGCGATTCGGACTGATTCTCCTGGAAACGTGTACTCGCCGCCAGCGTTTGCATCACGCGGTCGGCGATGCCGCCTTGGCCCACGGCTCGATAGGCGCCGAATAGCTCGCCATTCTGCTGGATCATCGTCACCATCTTGTCGAAAAACCCTCCCGATTCGAGCAAACCGATCAGAGAGTCTTTCATGGAATCCGGTACCGTGATGGGCGCCATTTCCTTCTTGAGGCCCGCCTCCAGCTTGGCGCGATCGATGTTTCCGTATTGGTCCACTTGCGCGCGGATGGCGCGATCGTAGGCCAGCACCAGCGGATCGCTCGAGGCCACCAGTTGTTCGGCGGGCTGCTTCAGCAGCGGAAAGATATCGCTGCTGTCGATCGCTTGCAGCAACGACTGGCGCAACACCCGTTGCGCGTAGGCGCGGAACAGCACGGCCACCCATTGCCCGTCGGAAAGGTCATACCCGCTGTCGTGGGTGTAGCGAAGGTCCTCCGGGTAGGCCGTCTCCTTCTTGCCATCTCCGAACGTCACCGTGTAGCTGCCGTCAGCGTTGGATTGAATCATCTTGCGAATAGTATCCTCGCGGCGCTGGGCCAGGGCAGCGATGACCGCGTGAAAATAGCAACTCCCCAGTCTCCCCTGGCGCACAGCCTCGGGGACTATGCCCTTCGAGCCGTAGAGATCGTCGGCCGCCTTCGCCCCCGGCAAGGTACAGAAAAACACCACAACCCAAAGCACAACGCTCGCGCGTTTCAGCATGGTTTGCTCCCGCAGATTCACTTTCTCGACCAACCTTGATCCTGAACGTATCGCAAGGATACAAGGTGTTCTGGAGGGCGTCAAAGGGTTTGTTCAATCCTCTCATCGGGTCATCGGGCTATCGGGTCATTTAGATTTTGGATTTTCGATTTTCGATTTACGATTTTCGGGCGCAGCCCCGCGCTGCCCTTCTGTGGTGGATAACCCGCAAATGCCTAACATTAACCACAAATAGCCGCACGATTAGCTTATAAGACGTTTATTTTCATTGAGATAGGCTGAAATATCGTTCTCATTTTAGGATTATTCTGTATTGTTTTCATACACTTAGCCTGACCGATCGGCATTTTGGCCTCTTTTTGGTGGCACGCCCCCTGACGGGCTAGGGTAAACCTCGTCAAGCAAAAAATTCTGCCTTTCGTCAGAATCCTGCTCAAGCTGGCGCAAGAAGCACGGGGGCAGGTTTTGGGGGCCCGCGCTGACAGAACGCGGGGCGCGAGCTGAAGCCCGGTGGCCCGTTGGGGGGGGGCGCGCTTCGGAATCGACCGTACAAGAAAAGCCGCAGACCTCACACAACGGAGGTCCGCGCTACGCTTTCGTAGATGAGTAGTTATGACTGGACAACCGCACATCGAGTGCATATAATTCGAACACAGGATAGGTACACGAATGGCAACCAAAGAGCGTAGACAAAAGTTTGAGATCGGCAAAGGCAGGAACGGATCGGGCAGACGGCGAGGCATAGCTACTGGCAAAGGCAAGAGCGGTCCCGCACGTATTGACGCCCAGTTTCCGATGACCGAGGCCAATGGTATAGACGAGCAGCCGGTCAAAATACCGTTCCGGAGCCGTTGATCTGGCTGATTTAAGAAACGGGTCAACCTGCTGCAGCCGAACTTTGCAGATTCCGGTGGTTTTCCTAGAATCCCAGGCTTCTCGCGACAGCGTCATAGCGATTAACCCTTCGGAGGCTGGAGATTTACGGATTTCCGGTGCTCCCGAGGCACTCAATTCCAATCCCAATGGCCACGTTTGAAACAATAACAGGACCACGTAACCCAAAGAAGCTTGGGGCTCCTATCTTGCCGCTCTACGAATGCCCGGGGAGGGTGTACTCTGTCCGAGCTTTTGCTCGGAAGAATCTGAGACTCCTGGACCCGCATGAGCGTCAAGTCGTTTTGAAGCTGTTTACTGCACTGAGTAGTGAGATCGACGTTCCCGAACTCCTTAGAAAGTGCCTCAGCCGATCAAAGGACTTTGCCATCCACCACACGCCAGCGCTCAGAGTGCGAAGATGCGGCGCCAGATCAGCCCTCTGGGTGGAAAAACGAATAAAGCTCAAGGGGTGTCGGAACGAGCGAGATGGGGCGACCTACCCCACTGAGATTCTCCGTTTTGGCAGCACTCGGATTCGGCGCGGTCAAATTCCTTTCGGCACCCTCTGCTGCGAAGCCGTAATGCGCGAGATCCTTGGCTATTGCTTCTTTGTGCTCCACGAGATTCAACCACACGCTACACCTATTTGCGTTTACGAATATGCCGCTGGAGGAAGGACATCGGGCTACTGCCTCGTATTGGAGACCGTGGGTGAAACCCGAGTGGAAGAGTTTATTGAGTATCCACACATGACCGTAGGCGAACTGAAATCCGCGATTGCTGCCGGAGCAACCGCTGGCCATGACGTGTTGGGCAGTGAATTGCGTTTAAGAGGACTGAATCTGTGGTGGTATGTAGAAAACAAGAGCCGACTGTTGCTTAGGGTGCACACTAACGGTGGGTTTAGGGGTATTTTGAATAGCAATATCGGGAACGATGTGGTCGTTGGCATCGACAGCCCTTCACCGTCCCTGTTTCTTTGCGATCTTGACACCTTCAAGACGGTGGTCATGCCCCAAAGGCTCGACGGCGAATTCATGAAGTCCTTCTTGCTTCATTGTCTGATTGAAGTGGTCAAGGGAAGTGTCTCTATCCTCGACTATCGGGAATTCCCAGAGACGCTTAAGCCAGCGGAACGAGCGGAGGCGCTTGCTCAAGTCTACTTCGATAAGAGCACGCTGTGGCACGCTTACAGACGCCGGTTAGCGGCCCACGCTAGGGCTGAGCAGTGGGATTACAGCCTGCTAGAGCCGGCTCTTATGGCGTCCATTAGCACCGGGGTGATGGCTCATGTCCTCAGCGAGTGCGTCCTCAACAACCACTACCTCCGGGAGGTAGAACGCGACCGGGGAGTTTACTATCCCCACAACTAGGTACGTGCGGATTATGCGGCGGACGTAATCAGCAGGGACAAAGAGCAAAGGACTGTCTACAGGTCAACATTTCAGGGGCATGAGTGCGAATACGATGGACCCTTTATTCTCTTTGAGGAGCGATCAAGTTGGGCTGCGACCGGTGTTCATGCTCGGAAACGCCTTCGGCCGGTGCCCTTACGATTGCAGGTTTTGTAGCGTCAAGGCCACCGAAAAAGTCACGGCTGCGGAGATACGATCGCGTTTTCATCTTCAATGGCAAAAGTATGAACCCATATTGGACGGGCCTTACCATCCTTTGATCTACAACGAAGGGAATGTAACCAACCCTTTGGAGTTCCCTCGTGAACAGCTCGACTACATCCTTGAGTTCTTTCGAGGCGATCCACGGGTCCAGTACGTTTCACTGAACTCCCGCGAGCATTATGCCACCGAAGATTTCTTGAAACGACTTCAAGAGAAAAACTACCCATTCCCGGTTCACTTCATTTTTGGCCTGGAGAGCTTCTCGCCAAAAACGGATCGGGTTCTGGGAAAGAATGTGGCTGGCGAACTGGGGCGTTTTGCCGATAAACTGCTCCTCTTCGGTGGTCAACACGCTTCACATGTTCGTCGAGGCGCTTATTGCTTCGGACTGGATGTGAATCTACTTTTCCTGCCGGAACTTTATCTGGAGGGAGGGGAGTCCCGGCGGCAGACGGAACAGGTTCGACAGGGCATAGAGCAAGATGTGGCCCAGGCGCTAACCATTGCAGAAAGAGGGTTGCCCGTCCTGATCAACATCCATCCATATCATCGGGTAGAGGCGTTGCCCTTCGAAAATGCGGAACTCGGCACTCTAATCGAGAGCTTGCCGCGACTGCAGTCCCTCGTCGATCAGCACAATGCGCAGCATCCTCAGGATCCAGTCCATATATTTATCGGCATTGAAGGAAAGGGCTACGGCACCAAGTACTGGCGTCAACAGATGCAATACTGGGGTGAATCCATCACGCTTTACAACGAGACTGGATCTGTGCGTTTGAAGCAAGGGTGATAAGCGTTGCGGCAGGAAATGACTGATACTGCGCGCCTGTCGTCGCTGACTGTTGAATCGAGAGTTAATTCGAGGACGCCCCTTTGCGCCGACTTGGTGCTCGATTATGAATGTGACTACACGTCAGAGAGTACAATGGGTCCTCGGCATCAACTCTGCTTATCATGAGCCCGCGGCTTGTTTAATCAACAATGGGAGGCTGGTTGCCGCCGTGGAGGAAGAAAGATTCAACCGTATTCGGCACGGCAAGCCTGCGGATCTGACGAACCCCCACCAGTTGCCTGTTCAATCGATTCAGTTTTGTTTGCAGAAAGCAGGCATCACAGGCATGGACTTGGGGCAAATCGGATACTCATTTGTCCCGAAAGCGCGATTGGCGCACAACATTGGTTTGGACGAGGACACGACGGCTGGCGGAGCAGGGACAGTCGAAGGCGAAGAAAGGTTCTATAATTTGCTCCAGATGGTGCCGGCAGAGCTAGGCCGGATACTGGGAAGGGACGTTAGCGATCATTTCCAGTGGATCGAGCACCACCTTTGCCACGCGGCGAGTGCTTTTCTGGTCTCCCCGTATGAAAATGCAGCGATCCTAAGCATTGACGGCATCGGCGAAGCCACCAGTATTTGGCTGGGGGTCGGTCGAGGTAATCGCCTGACGACCTTGAAAGAGATCAAGTACCCCAATTCGCTCGGACTGGTCTGGACCAAGATGTCGCGCTTCTTGGGCTTTGGCGAGTACGGCCAATGGAAGGTTATGGCGCTCTCTGGCTTCGGGAATCCGGCTCGTTTCTACAAGGAATTCAAGAGTCTTATCTCATTTGACTATAATGCAAACGTGTTCGTCAATAACCATCAATTTCAATTTCGGGTCGAGAGCTGCGAAGGACTCGAGCAGGTTTTTGGCAAGCGCCGGAAGCCGGGAGATGATATTGATGAGCGACAATATGATATAGCCGCTGCGCTTCAGCAAATCACAACTGAGGTGTTGCTTGCTCTGGTGAACTTTCTTCACCGTGTCACGGGTTGCAGCAACCTCTGTCAGGCGGGAGGCGTGGCACTTAACTGCTCGGCGAACCGAGTCATTGTTGAGGATGGCCCTTTTGAGAGTGTTTTCATTCAGCCCGCGGCAAACGATGCGGGGACTGCCTTAGGTGCGTGTTACTACATTTGGAATCACCAACTCGGCAGAAAACGGACAGAGGCGCTCTCCCACGTGAACCTCGGACCAGGGTTTGAAGACTGTTCTGTGGGGGAGATGGCAAGCCTTGAAGATTCAAATATTTCCAGGCCAAATGACCTTGAAGAAATGGTAGCCAAAATTATTGCAAGTGGCAAGGTGGTAGCCTGGTTCAACGGGCGGATGGAGTTTGGGCCAAGGGCGCTCGGGAATCGCAGCTTTCTCGCGGATCCCCGGCGTCCAGAAATGGTCCAAGTGCTCAATACTAAAATCAAGAACCGGGAGTTCTTCCGCCCTTTCGCAGCCAGCGTGCTTGCAGAGGAAGCGAACCGGTGGTTCCTTTTGCCAAGACCGTCGTTGAGCGATGCATTTATGCTGTGTGCTAGAAGGGTACGGAGGGAGAAACTTGGGGAGATTCCGGCCGTCACACACATCAATGACACTTGTCGGATCCAAAAGGTGAAAGCCCGGAGCAACCCAAGGTTCCATGGGCTCATCCGCAAGTTTGCGAAATTGACGGGAGTGCCGTTGGTTCTGAACACGTCACTCAATGACCGAGAACCGATAGTTTGCACGCCCGAAGACGTGATAGCCACTTGTCGGCGAATTGGTATTTGCCATCTCGTGCTGAACGATGAGTTGGTGGTCTTTCCCTCCCGTAATTAGGGGAATTGTTGATACACAAGTAATTCCAACATCTGGCCGCCTAGTCCGTTTGAACCATCAATCCTTGCCGCGTAACTTTTGTGGTTTACGGTTCCGACCGCTAGGAATGCGTTGCGTTTTTGCGTGTATTCCGTCAGGATTGCGTTATATGAACGTGATACTCCGTGCTCGCAGGATAAACAGGCTGCCAGTCTTGCTGGTAACTGTGCTCTGGCTGGTAAGTTGTTCAAACCCGAGTGCTCGTACCGCCGGGGGGATGACTCGCGTCAGTGTCCGTTTTCCCATCCCCATTGTTGAAAGCGGGCAGACCCCATTCTATGTTGCGCAGGATAATGGGTATTATAGCGACGAGCACTTGGCCGTGAGTTTTCAAATGGGGTCGAGGGAGCTTAACCCCGTCAAAACTGTCGCCACCGGGCAGGATATGTTTGGTGTGCTGGGAGGGCCGGACACGCTGCTGGTGGCACGATCGGCGGGTCAGCCTCTTAGAGCCATCGCCGTCCTGCAACGCAACTCGAACTTTTCCTGCTTGATTACGCTGAAGTCCTCGGGCATCACCAAGCTGTCGCAGCTTCAAGGCAAGAAGATCGGCTTCAACTATGGCCACATTTCCACCGACGTGCTCCATACCTTGCTCCGTCGGAATGGAATCCATTACAAGGAAGTGGATGTTGGCTTCGACTACAATCAATTGATCGCTGGAAAAATTGATGCCGAATGGGCCTTTACCGTGACTGCCGGACTCGACCTGCCCGCCAAGGGAATCGAGATCAACATCATCAATCCGGTCGGCTACGGGATGGTGACTCAGGGTTACACCATTTTTGCCACCGACAGCACCATCCAGCAGCGGCCGGACGTCGTGCTGCGGTTTTTGCAAGCCACCCTGCGCGGAGTCAAGTTCGCGGTGGAAAATCCCGAAGCTGCCAATCAAACTCTGCTGAAGCAGGATTCCAGCCTGGATGCCGCTCTCAGTCTGAAGCGCCTGCGGGAATACGATGCCGTCACCAGTGACACCGAGCAGTATCCCCCCGGCTACATGGATCGCAGCATGTTCCAGGACGCGTACAACCGCTTGGCGGAAGAGCAGGTGATTCGCACGGCTTTTGACCCCAAGGACGCCTATACCACCCAGTTTCTCGAGGAAATCTACCGGCGGCCTTTTCCTAAATAGGACGGCATGAGTCCTAGTGCGCCCATACTCGAAATTCGCGAACTGAACAAGGTCTACCATTCCGGCCGCGATTCGGTGCCTGCCATCGGCAGCGTCTCCTTTTCCGTTGGACGCGGAGAATTCGTCGCCATCATCGGACCGAGCGGGTGCGGCAAGAGTACGCTCCTCAAAATCATTGGCGACCTGCTGGAGCCGAGCGCCGGCTTCGTCTCCGTGGACGGTCTGTCGGCCCACCAAGCCCGCCTGAAGGGCAGGTTCAGCTTCGTTTTTCAGAACCCGGTGCTGCTGCCCTGGCGCCGGATTATTGATAATGTCCGTCTTCCCCTGGAGGTTCTGGGACGCCATAGCCGCGAACCCGAACAGTTGCTGCAAATGGTCGGCTTGGCGGGGTTCGAGAAGCGCTATCCCCAGGAACTTTCGGGCGGCATGCAGCATCGCGCCGCGCTGGCCCGCGCCCTCACCTTTGACCCGCAGTTGCTCCTACTGGACGAACCTTTCGGGGCGCTCGATGAATTCACTCGGGATGCCTTAAACCAACAACTTCTGCAAATCTGGCAGGAGACCGGCGTCACCATTTTATTCGTTACGCATGGTATCGGCGAGGCCCTGTTTCTCGCCGATCGCGTGATTGTGCTCTCCGGCCGGCCGGCAACGGTAAGAGAGGCTTTCAAGGTTCCCTTTCCTCGCCCGCGCCCGGACGCGCTGAAGGAAACGGAGTACTTTCAGGAGGTCGTCAAATCGCTACGAGAGAAGCTGGAATAAGAGCAGTTGCCGTTCCCGCGCTTACGTTGATCGGGCTGCTGTGTGCCTGGTCTGCGGCCGAACACGTCTTTCACTTTAACCCGATCATCATGCCCTCGCCGGGGGCAATCGGGGATGCCTTCTTGGCAAATTACAGGCGGCTGTTCCGGGAAACGGGAATTACCATGGAGGAATCCGTACTCGGGTTCTTGCTGGGAAGCTTCGGCGCCTATTTGGTGGCCATTTTCTTCGTCTATTCGAGGACCTTCCAACAGGCTGTCTACCCCTACGCGGTGGCGCTGAAGTCCACCCCGTTGATTGCCATCGCTCCCTTGCTGGTGTTGTGGTTCGGCAACGGATTGTTCTCCAAGATCGTCATGTCGGCGCTGGTCGCTTTCTTCCCTGTTCTGGTCAATTCCGCAAAGGGCCTGACCGCTGTGGACCCGGAGGCTCTGGACTTGATGAAATCGCTCTCGGCATCGCGTTGGCAAGTACTAACGAAGATCCGGGTACCAAATTCGCTCAGCTATCTCATGGCTGGGCTCAAGATTGCGAGTTCGCTAGCCGTTGTCGGGGCCGTGATCGGCGAGTTCACCGGGGCCACGGAGGGGATCGGCCACCTCATCAATACGTCATCCTATTACTTGGAGACGCCGTTGATGTTTGCGGGCGTTTTCATGATATCTTTGGGCGGCATATTATTCTTTGGTCTGATGGCATTCTTGGAGAGAAAGATCGTGTTCTGGCAGGAACCTGCGCATTAGCACAGAGAGCCCGGCCACATTTCGATTGAGAGTTAACGCAGTGGAGGTTGCGCCATGGTGTTTTCTTTGAAGAGTCGTCCAAAGTGGTTAATATGTATTTTACTGATTACCGCGTGCGTTGAGACCTTGTGGGCGCACTTTCACGGCGGGGTGGCGGCGAACTGGGAGAGACTCTTAGTCATTTGGTTCGGCGTCGCTGGGGTCGTTGGAACGGTGGTGACGGAGATCGGTCTATCCGCCATCGAGGCAACAAACGCCCTGGTGAGTAACCAATTAATAGAAATCGGGAAAGCTGAGGAACGGCTTAAAGGAGACATCGAAAACCTGGAGGATGCAACGCGCAGGAATCTAAACGGCATTCCCGAGATCTTCGAGCGAAGTCTCTGGCTTATTAAGAATGCGGAAAGAGAGATTATTTACTTTAACTTCGTCCTCACGCTGGGGCTTCCACACGCGGGGTGTAATGAGGTGGTCAAACGATACTCTGCCTTGGAGAAGACGCCGGCGACCGTTTTTTCGGTTGCGGTATCGCAGTTCTGGAAAGAGTTTGAAACCAAGGCGTTAACAGTTCCCAAGCTGCAGCTTTTGACTCTTGATGACAGAGCAGTGATAGACGTCTTTCTAATGCGACTAAAGGGCCGCGCGGGGTATGAGCACCTGAGAGATAACGAAACCTTGAGCAAAGTTTCCGATGGTGAGACCAAAGGGCGGCGAGCACTCAATGGTATTGTCCTAGCAAGAGCTGAGCATAGCGAAAAGCAAACAGAATGGCGGGAGGGCACGAACATGCCCATCCAGGTGTTTATCGCGGGCCTGCCTCATCGGGATGGGCAGATGGACGATGAGAGATACGGTTGTGTGGTTTTCCTGCTCGGGACGGAGAGTGTTGCGGGAGTCAAGAACCCGGCGAGCGAAAGTGGCTTTTACACTGAGTTGCCCCATACGGTTCGTATATTCAGGGAACTTGTTGGTAACGTCGCTGAGAGTTACAAGACGAGAGTACTGAAGGAAGAATCAGCACGGGAAGCGGGAGCCTGAAGGAGCATTATATGGCAGAATTCCATATTCATTTCGACGCTCAACCGATTTCTCCCAACCTCGAGAATAACTTCACGAACGAACTCGGCTTCTAGCGCAATGAACTCAGCGGACATCTGGTGGGGTTTCCTCACCGTGAGCCGTCCCACCATCTGGAGTAAGACCCGGCCAACAGACAAGAGTTCCGCAATTCATTCGCGCGCGTTCTACATCTGACGCAGGCTCCGAGCGCCCTGTGGTGCGATACCGCGGGAGATTTCGTCGCGAATATCATTACCTTCCCGCCCAAGCTTTCGATTCTTTCGCGCCCGCGCCGTACTGAGTGGGTTCTTCCATTGATGACAATTGAGCGACCTGCGGCAACAGGTCGGTGACGCGCGGGCTCCGGATGAGCGGGTGAAGCCGCAGTGGAGTAGGGGTCAGGTGGAGTTTATAGGTTACAGGTGACAATGGAATCGGGGGGCGGGGCCGGTTCAAAGATAATCCGGTAAGGGTAGGTTGCGGCGAGCGGGCACAGCCGCACCTCGTGGCACTGGGGGATGCACACCAGCCGACGGAAGGCCATGCCGGGCTGAAGGCTAGGAGAAGTCGATAGTCGATAGTCGAAAGTCCAAAAAAGTCGATAGTCGATAGTCGAAAGTTGTTGAGGGCGGGGGGCGATAGAGGTTTACAGTCGACAGTCAAGGCGAGTGCAACGACGGTAGTGGTAGAGTTTAATGTAGAGGCGGCGGAACCTGTCCCGATCTTATCGGGACGCCGCCATTTGGCTGTAGCGGCGGTCTACGACCGCCGTCGGCGCTCATAGAGCGCCGCTACAAATGGCGAGGTAAACTCGCCGCTACGATTTGTGGCGAGGTAAACTCGCCGCTAGAACATCAAATTGGCCCACAACCGGAAGATTCACGATTTGATCTTTTGCACTTCGATTTTGTAATGGCTGAGGAGCATGCCGGTGGCGTGATCGACGTTGGCGCGGGCGAGTTGGTAGCTGATTTCCGCTTGGAGCACCGCGGCCTCTGCCGAGGCAAGCACGGTTTGTGCTTGCAGCACAAAATAGATGGTTTGGGCGCCGAGTTGATACTTGCGCTCCTCGGCCTCCAGGCTCTTGCGGGAAAGGTCAAAAGCCACGCGGGATGCGTCGAGAGAGATGCAAG
>JBEKAD010000020.1:0-17235 GCA_050018435.1 Terriglobia bacterium | reverse complement strand
ATCCTCAGGATTCTCCCACGCCCAAACCGTCAAAAGGGGAAAGGCCGCGATTCCCACCCGGCGCTTGCGTCCATTAGGGCCGCCCATGCCGGTGGCGACGACCATTAGCACAAGTGTGATTAGGCCAATTTTGCTGAAAGGGCTTAGCTTGGCAACTGTTCGCAACACCGTGGCCACTGCCCAAAACTGCCTACGAGTCCAGAATCCTACCCAGGCGTATTGCTTAGGAGGATTATACATCCGTCTTAAACTTTCGGATGCCACAGTTCGGTCGCAAGTTGTCACGCACCCGGAGAAAATGTTTCACTCCATGGGCCGGCATCGTTTTACCCGGGCACCGTAGGCTGGCGCAGAGCACAGCTCTGCGGCCAACGGCCAAGACTGAAATCAGCGAGCATTGTGCAGGCCTTCGTCTTTGAGAACTGTGGCTATTGCTAAGGAAGAACCGCGGACCCCAGGAACGGGGCTCCGCGCTACACGGGGTCCATTGCTCGGGATTCTGCAATTGGCGGCGTTCGCTGCCCACTGCCCAGTGCTAAGTGCCTATCCCGGCACGCCGAGACTCGCAAAGGTGCTCGCTGCCTACTGCCCACTGCCTACCGCCAGCTACGTATCCAAACAGTTTGCCGGACGTGGCGCGTCCAATCGAGACATCGACCAGCCGGTTGGGTGGAACATCACAGCCCGGCAGCGCGACTTTGAGATAGTTGGTGGTCAGGGCCACGCGGGCGCCTTCTTCCGTTTCGTCCAGGGTCAGAGCGGGAAGGCTTCGGCCCACCTGCGCGGTGAGAAAGGCCTGGCGTTTGGCGGTGATGATGGCGCGGATTTCCTGACTGCGCGCGCGCGCCACGCGGCCGTTCACTTGCCCCGCAGCGGTCCAGGCCGGAGTGCCGGGCCGGGCCGAGAACGGGAAGATGTGCAGGTAGGTGTAAGGGAGCGACTCAATGAAGCGCAGGCTGGCGGCGTGGTCCTGAGCGGTCTCGCCGGGGAAGCCCACCATCACGTCGGCGCCCATTGCGGCGTTGGGAATCTGCTCGTGGATGGCCAGCAGGCGCTCGGCATACTGGCGAGTCCAGTAGCGGCGGTTCATCAGCCGCAGGATGCGGTCGCATCCGCTCTGGAGCGGAACATGGAAATGCTGCGCCAGGCGCGGCTCTGCGGCCACCAGGCGGATCAGCGCGGGGCTCGTGTCCATGGGCTCAATCGAGCTGATGCGGATGCGCGCGATGGAAGTCTCGCGCAGGAGGCGCTCCACCATTCCCAGGAAATTGATACGCCGGTCCAGGTCGCGCCCGTAGCCGCCCAGATTGATGCCCGAAAGCACCACTTCCTGATAGCCCGCCTCTTCCAGTTGCCGGACCTGCTCCAGTACCTTTTCCGGCGCCAGGCTGCGGCTGGGCCCGCGCACCGAGGGGATCACACAGAAGGAGCAGCGGGCGTCACAGCCATCCTGGATTTTCAGCGTGGGGCGCGTGCGATCGTCGGCGAAGACGGGCGCAAAATGGAATTCTTCCGTAATCTCGCCCACAAAAACTTGCGCGAAGTCCGAAGTCCGAGGTACGAGGTCCGGAGTCCGACGGCTAGAGTTGCCCTGAATCTGCACGAGCGGCGTGGCTGTTTGCGGACGAAATGCGGTGATTGGGAGGTCGTTTTCTTGCTGCTCACCCGATCTCCCGATCTCCGATTTCTGGAGTCCGATGGTCCGATGGAGTGCATCGGACCGCAGATCGGACACCCGATCACCCGATTCTTCTGCGCGATCCGGGGTCAGGATGGTGCTTACCAGGTGCTTGTGGGAGTTTCCCACTACCCAGGCGACGCCTTCCAAACGGGCGATTTCTTCCGGCGCGCGCTGGGCATAACAGCCGGTCACCAGAATGCGGCACTGCGGGTTCCGCCGATGGATTCGGCGCACGAACTGACGCGCCTCCGCATCCGCCGAGGCCGTGACCGTACACGTATTCAGGATCGCCACCGCGCTTTCTTCCACGCTCGCCACTTCCTGAAGCCCGGCCTGAAGCAACTGCTGCTTCAGCGCGGCGCCATCGGCTTGGCTGGCGCGACAGCCAAAATTGAGGATGTGAAACGTTGCCATGCTCAGAGAAGAATTGTAGCTGAGGTGTGGGTGGGCCGCCACTGAATCCCGGCGGCAGGTTGCGCGACACAAAAGTTGAAGCCTTTCGGCATCTCTTCCCGACGGGGGCGAAAAGCTTGTAGCGCGGGCGTCCCGCCCGCTGTGGCGGGAGCGTCCCGCTCCCGCCCCCGGGAAGTCCCCCTCTCCGCCTGCCCAGAGACGTTGCTCGAGGGCCAAGACGAGCCGCCCAAGGACGCGGGCCGGATGCCCGTCCCACCGCTTGTGGCATGGCCGACCTGCCCCGATCCATCGGGGTCCTTGCCATGACGGCGCACGGGCGGGAGAAGCCGTGAAAAAATCACCTTCGGCATCGAGAGATGGAGTTTCGACGATGCGTTTTGAAGGTTTTGATCGTCGACGACGGAAAGTAACTAGGGTGGCTTCATTCGGTGACCTTCCTTTCCGCCGAGCCTTTCGCTCCTCTGCTCGGGCCTTGGGCCGCAGCGCTCCCCGGGATTCAGGTTCCTCAGGCGGCAAGCGCGTTGAGGCGCACTTTCCAGCGCAGGCGAAACCATTGCTGAATATTGTAGGTGAGGCAAGCCCACAGGACCTCACAGCGGGCTTTCTGCAAGCCCCGCACGCAGAACTGCCGGAGTCCGAGCTTGGCCTTCAGCCACAGGTTGCTGAATTCCGCCACGGGGGCCCGCCGGCGATAGGCGGCGCGTGCCGCCGCGGTTTGCATCTTGGCCACATACGCCGCCACCGTGGGGACATTCTCACGGCGCACGATCAGGCGTCCCTGCGGGCCCGGCTTACACGCCGAGCGCAACGCACAATTCCGGCAGTCCGCCGCGCGCGCTTTGTAAACCTGATGCTCCACCCCCACCCGATCGTGTCGGGTCCTTTGATAAGCGAGGATCTTACCCGCCGGACAACCGTAAGAATTGGTCGCGGGGTGGTAAGGGAAGTTCTGGGGGTAAAAGGCCGGGTCGAGGCCGCGCTTCTTCAGGCCCTGCCGCACGGCCTCGGCATCCTTTTCCATCGTGCCCCCGATCAGGTCCAGGCCGCGCTCGGCGGCCGCCAGGATGTTCTCGCGCGTAGTATAGCCATCGTCGACGATCATTGGGTCGGGCGCTCGCCCGTTCTGCTTCTCCACTTCCTCGACCGCCGGCAGCAGTTGTTGCTGATCGCTGGCCTCCTGGGTGACGCCCGCCCCCACGATGATCGAGTGCGCGGTGTCGGTCGAGATCTGCACGTTGTGACGGAGAGCGTAACCCCCGTCGCCTTGTTTCATGAGGCGCGCTTCCGGATCGGTCGCGCTGACGCGCCGCGCGGAGGGCTCCGCCCGCCCCTCGGGAGCGGCTTGCACCTTCTTCAGTTCCTCCAGGGCTTGTTCCAAGCGTGCCACCTTCTCGCGCGCCGCCCGCTGCTGGGCGCGCTCCGAGCGCCCCGCCCCCTCCTCTTGCCGCGGATCCCCCATCGCCCGCACCCGCTCCTGGGCCGCCTCGAGATGCGCGCGCAAGGTCTTCTCGCGATGAAACGACTGGCCACTGGCCGCCGCCTTCACCTTCGTCCCGTCATGCACCACCTGTTGCAGCGTGATCAGTCCTTCGCTACTCAAGATCGCCAACAGTTGTGCGAACAGCCCGTCCAGCGCCTTCTGGTGTTGCACCCGGAAGTCCGACAGGGTGTGATGGTTGATCTCCTCGCACCCCGTCAGCCACTGGTAGGCGGGATGGTAGCCGCAGCGCCGCGCCACTTCCCGCGCCGAACTCACCTTTTCGCTGTAGGCGTAAACCCACAGACCGATGAGCAGGCGCGGATCGATGGGCGGACGCCCCGCCCGCCCTTCCACCGCCCGCACCTCGTCGGTGTAAGGCGTCAGGTCCAGCCGCCCACTCATTTCCCAAATCGCCCGCGCCACGTGGTCGGGCTCCAGCAACTGCTCCACGTCCACCGCCCGCCACACCATCTGCTGCCGGTTCACCGGCTGGAAACGCGCCGGGGGCTTGGGGGCGGGCTCGCTGGCCGGCGGCTCCGGCGCGGGGGCGGGCCACTCGCCCTCCGCCCACATTGCTTGCTGCCCGTGCTCGCTCGCGTCACGCATGCGCTCGCCTCCGCCGGGAAGAGGAATCGGTCGGCCGGGGGGTGCGCTTCACGACCAGCGTATGCTGGTCCTCGACCACCCATTCGATCACTTCGCCCTTCTCGATTTCCAAGGCTTGCGCCAAGGGCGCGGGACAAATCAAGTACCATTGGCAGTTCTTGCCGCCGCGCCGGATCACTTGCACCGTGGACTGATAACCCATACGGGACCTCCCCCCGACATCTCAAGGAGGGAGTATATCATAGTATAAAGGCTAGTCAAACACTCTTTCGATTTTTTCACAGCTTCGGGCGCCCGTGCCACAGCGGGCGAGACCCCGATTCATCGGGGCAGGCTGCCCGCGCTACGTCCGAGGGATCGGCTTTCACTTCCATGTCGCGCACCCAACCCACCACCTAGTCCTTGCAATTATTAGTAAGCAGGGACTATACTCTATCTGGCGAACGCACAGAGTGGGCGAAAGCCCACTTTTTTGTTAGGCTGCGGGTCGGGTTCGCCTGAGCGCGGACTCGCCACGAGTGTGGAGTGCGCACTCGCCGCGCTCGATGGTCGATCTGGAAAAAATCCGGGGGATGGCGGAGCGGGTCGCGACTTCCGAGGGTCTACACTTGGTGGATGTCGAACTCAAGGGGGGCAACTCGAACCCGCTGTTGCGCGTTTATATCGACAAGGCGGCGGGGGTTTCACACGCCGACTGCCAATTAGTAAGCGAGCAACTGAGCGCCATGCTGGATGTGGAAGACCCTTTCCCGGGAAGGTACGTGCTGGAAGTTTCTTCTCCGGGGTTGGACAGGAAGCTTACCAAGCCGAGCGACTTCACGTATTTCGTGGGACGGCGGGCCCGCTTGGTGCTGCGGGAAGCGATGGGGGACCAAACGGTTTTCGAAGGGCGCCTGGCGGGGTTTGAAAATGGCCAGGTTCGGTTGGACCGGGGCGAGCACGGCGTACAAGAACTTGATTTCGCCAACATTCGGAAAGCGCAGTTGGTGGTTGAGCTTTGAATATTGAGTCATCTGGCCATCGGGTCATCGGGCCATTGAAAAGCTGTCCGTTTTCCGTGGTCCGTTGCCCGTTGCAAGCGGTACGCGGAGATCTAAGGAATAAGGCTACTGACCACGGACAACGGACCACGGACAGCCTTTAAATGGCCCGATGGGCCGATGACCCAATGGCCAGATTTCGAGAGGGGTAGCTCGTGACGACAAGTCTTTTGTATCAAACGATTGATCAGTTGAGCCGCGAGAAGGGTATTGACGCGCAGATTATTATCTCTGCTGTGGAAGATGCCATTCTCGTGGCCACGCGGAAGTATTACAAAACTTCTGAGGACCTCCAGTCGCATTTCAATAAGGAAACCGGCGTCGTGGAAGTCCACGCCGTAAAGAAGGTTGTCGAGAACGTCCAGGACCCTGACCACGAAATCAGCCTCAAGGATGCGCAGAAATATAACGCCGAGGTGGCCGTCGAGGGTGAGGTGAGAATCCCCAAGCCCACCGACGTGCTCGGCCGCATCGCCGCGCAGGCGGCCAAGCAAGTGATCTTTCAGAAGGTGCGGGAGGCGGAGCGCGATACCGTCTACGCGGAATACAACCAGCGCGTCGGCGAATTGGTGAACTGCACCGTGAAGCGCGTGGAGGGGCCAGACGTCATTGTGGATTTGGGACGCACGGAAGGGCGCATGCCGCGCAAGGAGCAATCGCGCCTGGAAACTTACCAGATTGGCGACCGCATTCGCGCCGTGATCAAAGAAGTTGATCGCGCCGCGCGGGGGCCGCAGGTGATTGTTTCGCGCGCGGACGCCCTGCTGGTGCAAAAGCTTTTCGAGATGGAAGTTCCCGAAATCTACGACACCACCGTGGTGATCAAGGCCATCGCTCGCGAGGCGGGAGAGCGAACCAAAGTGGCGGTTTACTCCAAGGATCCGGATGTTGATTGCGTGGGCGCGTGCGTCGGCATGAAGGGCATGCGCGTGCAGTCAATCATCCGCGAGCTGCGCGGGGAAAAAATCGACATCATCGAGTACAACGATGATCCCCTGGTTTTCGCCGCCAACGCTCTGAGCCCGGCGAAAATCAATCACGTCTCCATCCTCGACATGGGGGAGAAACACCTGGAAGTCATCGTCGATGATTCCCAGTTGTCACTCGCCATCGGCAAGAAAGGCCAGAACGTGCGCCTGGCCGCCAAGCTTCTGGCTTGGCACATTGACATCAAGAGCGAAGAAGAGAAGCGGCAGGAAATCGAATCGCAGATGGCCGCCATGGCCCTGCGCGGCGCGCCCGTTTCCGAGTTGCAGGGATTGGGCGAGAAGACTCTCGAAAAGCTGCGCGAGCACGGCATCGAAACCGTCGAGCAGTTGGCGCAAATGACTCCCGAAGACCTGATGCAGATTCAGGGCGTGGGAGAGAAGACCGTAGAGCGCATCCGCCGCGTGGTGACGGATTACTTTGAGCGCGACCAGTCGGGCGCAGGCCCGGCCCCCGAAGGCGCAGAAGCCCCGAATGAGGTGGAGGAGGGTGAGGTAGCAGAATCGGCGGAAACGTCCGAAAACCCAGCCTCTGAGGCGGCGCCCCCGAGTCCTTCCATAGAAGAACCCGCTCCGCCGGAGGGACCTGCTGGGACTGCTGAGGCCGCGGAGTCGGAAACGGTCGAAGGGCACGCGTCGGCTGAGGAAATTGACAAAATTGATTCTTCAGGCGAAGGTGAACCCAAATTGCCGGGTGAGCCTGGATCGGCTGGAGCAGGAGGTGGAGAAAAATAAATAAGGCTGCCAGGGCTTTTATCGAACCGGCCGGCAGATTTCTAACGCCCAACGTCTGGGCAACGGTAAGGGAGAAAGAGACTTACGCATGGGGAAGATTAGGATCAACGAACTGGCGCGTGAACTGGAAGTGAAGAGCCACGTGGTTATAGAGTACTTGGCCGAGCTGGGTATTCCGGACAAGAAATCTCACTCCAGTGCACTCGATGACGCCCTTGCCGACAAAGTCCGAGCGCATTTCCGTGCCGATGGAGAACCTGCCACTGAAAAGGTGGAGGAGGTCGCTGCCGCGCCCGTGCTACCGGCGCCTCCCGTGGAAGCGCCGCACGTGCCTACGGTGCTGGATCTGAAGAAGCTGCACGACTTTAAGTCGGACCTCCAGCCGCTGACCCGCTCGATTGCGGACATTAAGGCGACCGCGCGCAAGGCCGTCGTGGCTCCGCCGCCTCCCCCTAAGCCCGTTGTCCCACCTGCTGCCGCTGGACCGGCTACTTCGCCTGCCCCGCCCAAGTCCGCGCCATCCGTGGAGCGCCCGCTCGAGCGGCCCGCTCCCGTCGCGCCCGCCGTGATCAGCAGCGCCGCCGCTGGGCCCTCGGTCGCGGCACGGATTCCCGTGCCCTCCCCCGCAACACCCCTTGGGCACCCGATGCCGACCCGGCCGGGGCCAGCGGTTTTCCCGGCAAAGGGCGGGGTAGAAGCTCCTCCGGCTCCCGTCGCGCATGCTGGTACGGCAAGTGAGGTATCTATTCCCAGCAAGCCGCCGGAGATGCCTCCCCCGCCGCCACCACCGGGTTCGCAACAGAAAGGGGGAATGCGTCCGCAACGGCCAGGGCGGCACGGAGTTCCCAGTTCCAACCAGCCGATCTATCCGCAGGCGGTCATGCCGAAACCTGCGCCAGTGCGGCCAGTTCCTTCTCGGCGTCCAGGTGAGCCTCGCCCCATGCATCCGACCTCGGCGCGGCCAGCCGCGGGCGGGGCAGTGGCCGCGGGAGGCACTCCTCCGGTTCGCCCGCCGATGGGGCGGCCAGTGCCGCCTGCGTTTCGGCGCGGCCCGGTGCCTTCCATGGCGCCTCCCCGGCCGTTGATTCCGGAAGAGGTCCCGATCAGCCGAAAGATTACCATCAGCGAAGGGATCGCAATCAAAGAGCTTTCAGAAAAGCTCGAAGCGCGCGCGAAAGACGTGATCAAGCGGCTCCTGGACAAAGGAATTTTCGCCACCATCAACCAGACCCTCGACGGCCCCACGGCCGTGGAAATCGCCCGCAGCTTTGGCGCGGAAGCAGCCATTGTCAGTTACGAGGAAGAGGTCCTTCAGGGAGTTGAAGAATCGGATCGCCCTGAAAATCTACGCCCGCGAGCTCCGGTGGTCACGGTGATGGGCCATGTCGATCACGGCAAAACCTCGCTTCTGGATGCGTTGCGCGAGACCAATGTGGCCGCGCACGAAGCGGGTGGCATTACCCAGAGGATCGGCGCATATCAAGTGGTGGGGCAAGGGCGAAAGGTGACCTTTATCGATACTCCCGGCCATGAAGCCTTCACTTTGATGCGTGCGCGTGGCGCCCGGGTGACGGACGTTGTCGTGCTGGTGGTTGCCGCGGATGACGGCGTCATGCCTCAAACCCTTGAAGCCATCAATCACGCACGCGCCGCCAAGGTGCCGATTGTCGTGGCCATTAACAAGATCGATAAGCCAGAAGCCCAGCCGGAACGCGTCAAGCGGCAGTTGGCCGACCATGACCTGATGCCGGAAGAATGGGGCGGGCAGACCGTGACGGTGGAAGTTTCGGCCAAGCAGCGCAAAAACCTTGATTTGCTGCTGGAAATGATTTTGCTGGTCGCCGACCTGCAAGCCTTGAAGGCCAACCCCAAGCGCCTGGCTAACGGGACGGTTTTGGAAGCTAAACTTGACCGGGGTCGCGGTCCGGTGGCGACGGTGCTGATCCAGAACGGCACATTGCGAATTGGTGATTCCTTCATTGTGGGAGCAATTTACGGCAAGGTGCGAGCCTTGTTTGACGACCACGGACGCCCGGTGTTGGAGGCTCCCCCTTCGACCCCCGCAGAAGTCCTCGGGCTCGAGGATGTCCCCCAGGCTGGCGATCGCCTTCAGGTGATTGAGGATACGCTCAAGGCGCGGCAAATTGCCCTGCACCGGCAGGGAAAGCTCCGCGATGCGGCGCTCGCCAAGTCGGCGCGTCTTACTCTCGAGCAATTGCACGAACAGATGGCGGCGGGGGATGTGAAGGAACTGCCGCTCATTATCAAGGCAGATGTGCAAGGTTCGGTGGAGGTCCTCTCGGAAACCTTGGTCAAGCTAAGCACCGAGAGAGTGAAGATCAAGGTCATCCACGCGGGAGCAGGCGCCATTACGGAGTCGGACGTGCTGCTGGCTTCGGCTTCCAACGCCGTCATCATCGGCTTCAACGTCCGGCCGGAGCGGAAAGCGACGGAGCTGGCACAGCTTGAGAACGTCGACATCCGTTTGCACACCATCATTTACAACGTCACCGAGGAAATCAAGAAAGCCATGGTGGGGTTGCTGGCCATCACTTACAAAGAAACGTCTCTGGGACGAGCGGACGTTCGTGACACTTTCCGCATCACCAAAGTCGGAACGGTGGCCGGATGTTATATACAGGACGGCAAAATCGCGCGGGATTCGCAGATCCGGCTGGTGCGCGACCATGTGGTGGTCCACGAAGGCAAAGTCCGATCCTTGCGCCGCTTCAAGGATGATGTGGCGGAAGTGAAATCGGGAATGGAGTGCGGAATTTCGCTCGAAAACTATAATGACGTAAAGGTCGGTGACGTCATTGAAGCTTACGTGAAGGAGCGGGTGGCCGAGCCTGCCATGGCCTGAAGCTGGGGGAATGTCGAAAATCGAAATTCGAAACTCGTGAGTCAGGGGCCGAGTTTCGAATTTCGATTTTCGAGTTTCGAGACTTGGCCCCCGGTCCTCAGCCCCCAAGGGGGCTAACACAATGCCGGTTGGCGTACTAACCCTGGAAATTCAGCTTCCCTACGCGCATTCACTCAAAGAAAAGCGTGCGGTCCTGCGAAAAATACGGGATCGCCTCCGGGCCCGTTTTAACGTGGCCGTGGCGGAGCTTGACCATCAAGACGTGTGGCAGCGCGCGACGCTGGGGGTGGTTTCGATTTCCGACAGCCAAACTTTGCTGGAATCGGTTTTTCGCCAAGTCCTCGCGGAATCGGAAAACATCCTGGGTGACGACGTTGCCGACCACGTGTTGGAGTTCTTTTGAGGCGACAATGGAAACTGGAAACTAGAAACTGGAAACTCGAAACTGAAAACTCGCGGCGCGTTTCGAGTTTCCAATTTCCAGTTTCGTATTTTATCTCCTATGAGCGTGCCAGGACGCCGAACAGAGCGGTTGGGACACCAGATTCGTGTGGAGTTGGCGGAACTGATTTCACGCGAGGTGAAAGACCCGCGAATCGGGTTCACCACCGTGACGCGCGTGGAGTTGAGCGCTGACTTGCATCATGCCCGCGTCTTTGTCTCGGTGTTGGGGAGCCCGGAGGAGCAACAGAGCAGCATCGAAGGGTTGTCCTCGGCGGCGGGATTTCTTCGCCACGAAATCGGCCACAGGTTGGCGATGCGACGGGTTCCAGAGCTGGGCTTTATCCTGGACCACGGGGTCGAAGCAGGCGAGAAGATCGAGATGCTCCTGCAAAAAATCCACCAAAGTGTAAAGGATGAAGGATGAAAGCTGAAGGATGAAGGATGAAGTATGAAGGCTGAAGGATAAGGGCTGAAGGGTAAAGTTTAAGGGGTGAAGATGAAAAGAATAAAGGTAATCGAATTCACCAGCGACCAGATTTCAGTCTTCATCCTTCAGACTTCATCCTTCATCCTTTTCTCGTTAACCTTTTAAGATGACAGCAACCAACGACCCCAAACTCGAAGTCAGTGGAGTCCTTGTCATCGACAAGCCCGCGGGCGTCACGTCCCATGATGTTGTGGCGCGAGTCCGGAAGATTCTGCGCCAGCGCCAGGTGGGCCACTTCGGGACGCTCGATCCTTTCGCCACAGGTGTGCTGCCGGTCTCCGTCGGCAAGGCGACGCGATTCGCGCAATTCTATTTGAAGTCGCGCAAGGCTTACGAGGGCACGATCCGTCTCGGTTTTTCCACCGACACCTACGACGCCACCGGGGAACCCACGTCGGAAGCGGTCCCGGTGGCTCTGGAAGCATCGGAGCTGGAACGGCATTTTCGCGCATTCACGGGGCGGCTGCTGCAAGCTCCTCCGGCTTACTCCGCCAAGCGGGTGGGGGGAGTGCGCGCTTACGAACTGGCGCGGCAGCACAAGCCGGTAAACTTGACGCCGGTGGAAGTGGAAATCTACGCCCTGGAGTTGCTGAGTTTGCAAGGCGAGCAGGTGCACTTCGCGGTGGAATGCTCCGGAGGGACGTACGTTCGCTCCCTGGCCCATGACCTCGGGCAGAAGCTAGGCTGCGGAGGGCATCTGGGCGGCCTGCGGCGCACCGCGGTGGCGGAGTTCACGGAGAATCGCGCGGTCACGTTGGAACACTTGCAAGAAGCCGCGCAACAGGGCAATCTGGAATCCTGCCTCGTCCGCCTGGAAGCCCTTCTTCCCGATTGCCCGGAATTAGTGGTGCGGGGCCGCGAGGAAATCTCGGTGCGGCACGGCCATGCATTTGAACTTGCCCAGGCCCTCCGGCCGGGGCGGGGCGGGACCCTGGGGCCCGCGCCCGTCGCGAGTCTCCTCAAAATTCTGGGCACGGAACGCCGGCTGATTGCCGTGGCGCGACACGTTTCCGGCGCCATCTACCATCCCAACCTGGTTCTGGTTTGATTTACGGACAAAGCTTCAGGATGGCCTCGGCGGCGGCGTGGGCGGCGTGCGGGTAGGCGTGTTGCGCCGTGTTCCGGCGCAAGCGCTCGAGTTCTCCAGGCTTGGTCAACAGATGATTGATGCGGGTGGCAATGTCGCCGGAGCACTTTGCCCAGTAGCCGGTCTGCCATTTTTTCTCAATCAGCTCACACACGCGGCGCTCGCTGCCGGGAGGGGCGTCGAAAACCACAATGGGCAATCCGCAGTTGAGAGCTTCAGCCACTGTACAACTGCCCGCGCGGCTCACCAGGATGTCGGCTGCCGCCATCCAGTCCTGCATGTTGTCCACCCAGCGGAGGATGTGCACGTGGGGCATCCCGGCGGTAAGGTGCAGAAGTTCTTTGCGAAGTTTTTCATCCCGCCGCGCGATGAATACCACTTGCAAGGGCTGCTGAATTTGGCGAAGTTCGCCGACCACCTGGTGCGGTTTCATTTTTCCCGAGCCACCAAAGTTGACGAGGAGCACGGGAAGGTTGTGTTCCAAACCCAGGCGTGCGCGCAGGTCGGGCTGGTCGGCGGACGGGGCGAACACGGGGTCCACGGGCATTCCGCATTCGACAATTCTTTCCGGCGCCACGCCCGCGCTCTTCAGTTGGTCAGCAACCTCGGCGGGAGAAGAAATGAAAAGATCAACTTCCGGCTGCGCCCACGGCCGCTCAAAGTCGAGTGCCCCGATCCCGACCAGGGCATAGGGAGATTTGGTTTGGCGCTTGTGCAACACGGCGATTTCGCACAGGCCCACTTCGGTGGCTACGACCACGTGGGGTGCGAACGCGTCGATGAACTGGAAGAGCGGCTGCGCCCCCCAGCGGTAAAGCCACAGGGGCCCGGTGGATTTGCCGCGGTACTGCTGGCTTTCAATTCGCTCCCAGAGCCCGGGCCAGTATTTCATGGGGATTTCAAAACCATCGTAGTAGGTGCGGAACCACCGCCGGCAATGCGCAAGAGTATCGATGACCTCCACATGCACGTTCGGCCGCAGTTGCCGAAGGGCTTTCTCCACCACCCGCGCAATCTGCACGTGCGTGGACCCATGATGGACAGCAAGAATGAGGATTCGCGATGACTGCCTGCTCGTGGTCTCCTCCACGGGGCAAAAGATTATCGTGAGCCGCCCGCAGGCGCAACTCCTCCGTCGAGGTCGCGCACAGCCTGCCACAAGAAGACCAAGCCGCAAAAAAAGGGAACTTCTAATAAGCGAAGAATGGGGACATTTCTAACGGGGCTTCACAGTGCGTGGCCAGCTTCACTCCAACTTGGCCGTCCACTTCCCGCGGTCCCAAGTCAAATAGTTGAGGATGGTATCAGGATGCGCTTTTGACCAGTCCCCGTCCGGAGCGTGGAGGAATCCATCTCCTTGCAACTTGGCTGTCCATTTGTATCCGTTCCAATCCAAGTAGTCGATGATGATGTCGGTATGCGCTTTTGACCAATCCCCATTCGGCGCGTGGAGGAATCCATTCCCTTGTAGCTTGGCTGTCCATTTGTTCCCGTTCCAGTCCAGGTAGTTGATGATGATGTCGGGATGTGCTTTCGACCAGTCACCGTCCGGAGCATGGAGGAAGCGGTTTCCTTGCAGCCGGGCTGTCCATTTACCACCGCCCCAAGTCAGGTAGTTGAGAATCGTATCCGGGTGCGCCTTTGACCAATCTCCATTCGGCGCGTGGAGGAAGCCATTCCCTTGCAGCCTGGCTGTCCATTTGTTCCCATACCAATCCAGGTAATTGATGATGGTGTCAGAGTGAGCATTTGACCAGTTCCCATCCGGCGCATAGAGGAACCCTCTTTCCTGCACCGTTACCTCCTGGGCGTGCCAAGCGGGGCCCGTGCTGAGCACGGCAAACGTCGCCACGGCCACTGCGATACATTGCTTCCGAATCCCGAATCCCATGGCCTTCCTCCTTTCCTCAGTGAGGAGAGTAGCACCTCGCAACTTGCGTCCTTGACCAGGGCTATTGCCAGGCGGTTGTATACTCCTGTTTCGCGAGCAGGTCAAGGCGATGGTGGATAGCGCGCGAGCAAGAGCCTGAATGCTGAAAGTGGATTCAACTCAGGACCTCAGGGGTGGCTGGACTTTTCTGGATAGGAACTCCAGCGTGGCCAGCGCCCCGTCGCGTGCCGCATAGGGGCGCGCCAACGCGCCGGCCTGGTGGCGAAGGGCGGCAAGCTGGGCGGCATCCGCGAGCAGGGTTTCGATCTTGGGCGCGAGGTCCTCCGGTTTTTCGATCCAAATTCCCGCTCCCCATTTTTCGATCCAGCGGCAGGTGCGCTCCTCGTTTCCGGGCAGGGGATCAAAGGCCAGCATGGGCAGGCCGCAGGCAAAGCCTTCCGTCAGCGTGCCACCACCGGGCTTGCTGATCATCAGGTCAGAAGCCACCATCCACTCTTGCATGTTGTCGACCCACCCCAACACGCGCACATGGGGCAAGCTCCCATAGCGTTTGCGCAGCCGTCTCTCCAGACGCTGGTTGCGGCCCGTGACCAAGACAATCTCGTGCGGGTGCTGCACTCTCGCGACTTCTGCCAGGATACGCTCCGGCTTCCCGTGTCCCGTGCCGCCAAAGAGAATCAGGAGTTGAAGAGCGTCCGGCTTGATTCCCAGCTTGTCGCGCGCGGTTCGGCGGTCAGGAAGGGAAGCAAACACCGGGTCGATGGGCTGGCCGGTGGTCACCACCTTGGCGGCGGAAGCGCCCGCGGCCACCAGTTCCGCGGCGAGATCAACATGGGTGGTCAGGAAAAGATCAACTTCCGGCTGAACCCAGGCACGGTTGAAATCCATCAACTCCAACCCGACCAGGAGAAAGTTGGCGCGAGCTTCACGCTTGTACATCGCGGCGAGCTCGCACGTACCCACCTCCGTAGCAATGACCACATCGGGGGCGAAACCCCGCAGATAGCGGAAGAGGGGTTGGGCGCCGTGCCGGTAGGCCCATCCGGGGGTAGTGTATTCGGCCAGGTGTTGCCGGCTTTCAATATAGCGCCACAGGCCGGGCCAAATCGCCAGCGGAATCAGGTAAGAGCTGTAATAAGCCCGGAACCACGCGGTGCAGTGCTGGAGAGTGTCAATCACTTCCACCCGCGCGTCCGGGCGGAGGGTGGCGAAAGCCTCCCGCAATGCTTTGGCGGCGCGTTGATGCGCGGCGCCATGGGGCATCGACAGGATCAGAATTTTCGTTTGCAAAGCCACGGATTGTCGGGCCACGAAGGCATCGAGCGCCGGGGCGGCCAAGATCATTCTGAGGTCAGTTGCCTCGCCAGCGCAACTGTCTTTGCTAAACGGACCAGAATTATTGCATTCGCGCCACTTTACATTCTCGGTTCGACCGCATAACATCGCCGGACATACTTATGGACTTGCTCATACTTGGCGCGGGGATGGGAATTGCGGGAGGCTTGTTTCCCAGCCCGTTGCACATGATTGCGCTCTCGCAGGTGGCCTTGGGCCGCTGGGGACGCGCCATCTACGTGCTGATTGGGGCGCCGCTGATGGTGGACGGCTGTCTGCTTTTGATCACCAGCCTCTTCTATCGTTTCATCCCTCCCGGGATCGCACATTACGTGGCGTACGTTGGGGGCGTGACCCTGATCGGTTTCGCCAGTTTTTCCCTTTGGGAATTACGCTTCAAAACGCAAAAAGAAATGGCGAATTCTGCCGCGATGACTTACGCCAGCGTGTCGGTCGCCTTGCTGGCGGAGGTTGCCTCGCCCGGCACCTGGGTCTATTGGCTCACGGTGGCCGGCCCGTTTCTCGCTGAAGGCCGCCAGCATGGTTATGGGCACGTGGTCCCGTTTTTCGTGGGGGGGTTCGTGGGCTTTTACGGCACAGCGTTGTTTACTTTGTGCTTGCTGGCCTGGGGCGCCGGCCTCCACAAGCGGTTTAAGCAGCATCTTTTCCTGGCGGCAAACCTCCTGCTCTTGCTGATGGGAATTTCCTATCTTGCACGCGCCTACCTGGGAAGGTAAAGAAGGTGTCAGGTGCCAGGTGTCAGGTGCCAGAGGTAAAACTCGAACTCGCGACCCAGGCACCCGAATTTCGAGTTTCGATTTTCGACTTTCGGGTTTTGACTCTGGCACCTGACACCTGAAACCTGGCACCTGACACCTGGTTTTACTGCCCCGTCAGCACCTTCACCTCATACGCGGGAATCTGCACATCCATCGGTTCCGTCTTGCCGGTTAAGGCATTCTGGTAAGCCTGATCGAGCGGCACGGTTTGCTCCATGCTGGTGTAATTCAACACGAAGATAATCTTCTTGCCCGCCTTTTGGCGAACCGCCACCTCGACGCCCGAGGGAATCTTTTCATTTAACGCCACCAGACTTTTCTTGGCGGCGAGGGAAATCAGGCGGTCGTAAAAGAAAGGAGATTTTGATTCGGTACCGACGTAATACACCAAGCCTTTTCCCGCGCTGTTCTCCGTGACGGCCGGTTTGCCGGCGTAGTAGCCCTTGCCATAAGTCGCCAGGACCTTCGCCGTGGAGGGATCGAGGATGTCGGACCAGGTGCGGGCAGGGTAGCGCGATTCGCCGGGTCCCACGATCTCCTGCTCCTCATTGACCTGGGGATCAAAATCGTGAATGGCCACGCCGGCAATATCCGCGAACGGGCCGGGCAGCGTCCGGTCCGTCACCACGTTGTGTTCATCTTTCACGCCCGAACGGAACGTGAGGATGAGCGTTCCGCCGCTTTTCACGAACGCATCGAGCTTGCTGGCGAGGGCTTGGTCGGTTACGTACAGTGCGGGCGCCACCACCAGGCGATAGGCAGAGAGGTTGCTCGGCGGGAAGGCGACATCTACACTTACACCCGCGCGGCGGAAAGCGTCGTAGAAATCGTGGACCTGCCGATCGTATTGGAAGTCCTCCACTCCCGGCTGAATTTGCTGCGCCCAGCGGGAATCCGGTGACACCAGTATAGCGACCGGCGAGACGACTTTGGACCCATGCAGCAATGGCGTGAGCTGCTCCAATTCCTTTCCGGTTTGCGCCACCACGTAGTAGCGGGAATTGCGGTAGCTATCCTGATCGAGAATTCCTTGCCAATACTGTTCCGTGCCGTAGCGGGAGGTCCTCCAGCGGAAATAGCAGATGCCATCGGCGCCGTGCGCGACGGATTGGTAAGCCCAAACACGATAGAGGCCGGGCGCCGCCTGCCGTCCACGAAACGCCGACCAGCCCCCCGCGCCGCCTTCCTGCTCCATCATCAGGTAGTTCTGATTGTCCTTCGACCCCCGCATCAGGTCGTGCGACAACTCTGCTCCGGCATACTGTGCGTAGTCCTTTTGAAAAATGGGGTAGTTGTCCAAAGCCACGAAGTCCAGCGAGCGGTTCAAGTCGTAATAATCAACTCCCGAGTACGTGCCCATTTCGTTGTGAGTGATGGCTTGGTGGGGAGCAATTTTGCGCAGAATCG
>JBEKAD010000019.1:0-17443 GCA_050018435.1 Terriglobia bacterium | reverse complement strand
GAACGATACCGACAGCAGCGCATCAGAAGCCTGACGGCCAAGGCCAAAGAACTCGGTTATCAACTGCTCCCGGCAACAACCTGATGCGTGTAGAAACAAAGAAGTCACAGGCCAGTAGGCAGCGAGCGCCCTCTGCGAGTCCCGGCTAGCCGGGAAAAGCGGCAGGCAGTAGACGGTCGACAGGATCCTGACTCCCGGCTCCTGACTCCACAACGCTGACTGACCACTATCCACTGTCCACTATTCACTGCCCTTGGAGATTCCCATGTCCATGGTGATCGAGGCCAGAATGTTATTCAAAATAAAGGCGGTTCGGCGTGATTCGAGGAAATTCTCCTGCCCCACCCTATTTCTCATCCTGTTGAATCTAAATAAGTTGTCAGGTTGTGGCGGCCAGCGGGGAGCACGCATGCATTGTTTCATACGTTCGAAGCCGGAATGTTATTGAAAACAAATGAGGCGCGAAAGGAATTACCCAGAACATTTATCAAAACAAATAACTTATCAAGAAATGCCAGAATGTTATTGAAAATGCAAGAGATAACATGATCTTAGACCCGCGAAATTGCGAAAAACGCCTTAAATCCCCGCTAGGGCAATATCTTGTAGATAAAAAGCAACTTATATGAGTGGGACGAACACTAGGCCAGTATGTTTATGAAAATAAAGGGCTTAAAGAAGCTGTCAGGTGCCGGGTTTCAGGGGCTGGCGGGGGACACGGGGCTCGGGACACGGGACACGCGAAAGGCTCTCGCTGCCTCCTGTCTGCCGTCTACCGGCTACCGTCTACTGCCTACCGCCTACTGCTTTGTGCCTAGTGCCTACTGCCCTACTGCGCCGGGCCGCCGCGCTGGTCCAAAATCCCCTTTTTGCGCCCGACCGGCGTATACTACGTCGCAGGTCTGGCCGGCAATGCAAGTTTCTTCTGATGCGAAAGAGTGGCGAGTGGTGGTGCGGCTCGATAACGACGCCGAAGAGGCTTCCTACGTTTACGACCTCGTTCGATCGGGCCGGCTGGAAGTTGAAAACCAGGAACACTTGCCGCTGCCCTTTCGCGGCCACTTCCTTTTCAAGCTGCCGGAGCGCCCGCGTCCCATCGAAATTCAAGTCGGACGCTTTGAAGCCACGGCGACCGAAGCACGCGCCGGAAATCCCGGCCTGAAGCTTTACCTCACCTGCGCCAAGGGATCGGAAGAATTGCTCGCGGAACTCGCGCGCGCGCTGCGCGAAGTCCCTCCCGCTTCCGAAGAAGAATTCAAAGCGGACACTTCCCAAAAGCTCGACGAGTTCACGCGCATTCGCCAAATGACCTTCGCGCAAAGGGTGATTTACGCGACGCGCGCCGGCCAAAGCGGCCGCGCCATCATCATGCAGCAGCCTAGCCCCATGCTGCTGCTTTATCTGGCCAAGAACCCCCTCATCACGCTGCCCGAAATCGTCCAAATCGCGAAACTGCCCAGCATCGACGCGCTCGTGGCGGAATACATTGCCAAGCTGCTGCGCTCGAACCCGCAGTACGCGGCGAGCGAGGAACTGAAACTGGCTCTGGTCTCCAATGCCAAAACGCCCGGCGGGACGGCCCTCTCGCTGCTCGGACACCTGAGCTCGCGCAGCTTGCGCCAGATTTGCAAAAAGGGAGAGGTGCGCGGCACGCTTAAGAACGCCGCCATGAAATTGCTGCTCGAGCGCCGCGAATGAGCCCTTGCAAGACAGGCTTCGAGTGCGAAAACCCCGCGGCCATGCCCCCAGCCAGATTTCAATGCCTTATTGCGTAAACATTTCAATTCACGCCAATGCGGATTCCCAGGCGGGCTGGCGCAGACGCCTGCTCTTTGGAGTCGGCGATTTCCCGGAAGGACTTGCAAGAGCAGTGACCAGTGACGAGCGACGATAAATAAGGTCCGAAGTCCGAAGTCGCGGGAACTGGGGGCGGGGTGGGTACGAAAAGCTGGCCGGTTCATGGTTTCCGCCTGCTGCCCACTGCATTCTGCCTGCTGTCCTAATCCGGCTTGCCGGGACTTACGAAAGACGCTGGCTGCCTTGTCTACTGTCTCCTGATCTCTCGGAAGCCTGAGTCGCACCACTGATTCAGGCGGTGCTTCGCGTCCTCAATGAGGCGGAGGACTTCCTGCGCGTCTTTCGTCTCCACCGTTTCGTTGCCCCAGAGAGGCGCGAGCAGGGCGCGCGCGGGCATGTCCGTTTTCAGGAATGAGGGGTCCAGGGTTGCCAGGGCGGCGGCGGTGCCCAGGGCGTAACGGCGGGGGACAACGTTTTGCTGCAAAGCCAGGCGCAGAGTTCCCACCAAGCGATCGTCCCAACCCAATTTGCGGTGCGGGTCGCGGCCGACGCGTTCCACGGTGTCCTGCAAATGAGGGTTGGTCATTCGCTCCAGCAGGTCGTCGGCGTACTCACGGTATCCTTCGGGCGTGAACAGGCGGTCCTTGCCGGCATGTTTGCGAATCAACGCCTCACCCGATTCTTGCAGGAAGGCCGCGCGAATGAATCCCAGAAGATCGGGGGTCTGGCGCAAATCGGCAATGCGCTCGAGTCCGCGCAAGGAACCAAGATAAGCGGCCAGGGCGTGGGTGGCGTTGTGGCCGTAAAGCTTCGCTTCCTCAAAGGGGAGCAGATCTTCCTTCTCCACGAAGGCGGTAATGCCTCTTCGGAAACGCGGTTCGCCGGCCGCTTGCGGAAAGCACACTTGCGAAATCAGGATGCGGTTGAAGGCTTCCACCAGAAAGGCGCGCGAACTGCCCGGCGTGACCGTGGCCAATTGCCGGGCTTGAATTTCACCCGCATCGGCGAGGACTCCGCTCATCTTGCCGATGACGGTGTTGAGAAAGCACACCCGCCCGCGCACCGGGGCTTTTTCGACGGCGGGGATTTCTTCAAAGACGGCCGCCTCCAGAATCTCCGCAGCGTGATTGTGGTTTTCGGCGGCGTAAACCACCGCGCGCGGTCCACCGCTGGCCGCCTTCTTGCGAAGTCCCTGCGCCAGGATGCGATGAATGCTGCCGGGCCCCGGCCCCGTATAGAATTGGACGCTGGGCACGGCAGTAGAGATTTCTTCCGCCTCGGCCACCGCCTCGACCAGACGCGCGATATCCTGGGGCGCGGCGGGATTCTCAATCTGCACCGGACCCACACGCGTCGCCTCCACGCGATCGGCGTGGGCGACGTTTACCGCGTAGCACCCGGCGTTGCGGCGAAGGGCTTCGACCGAGTCCGGCGCCACTTCGCCGACCACCAGACGGGCGAAGCCCCCGGAGCGAAAAGCTTCATAGAGAAAGAGGCCCGCCTGAATGGCCCCGAAACCGAAACCCACGAAGGTGCGATGGCCGGTCCGCGCCATGAGTCCGTCCTTTTTAACGACAAAGAGGTAGAACCAGTCAAAAGTCAAAGCGCAAAAGGCAAAGCGCAAAAGTGGAAACACAAAAGAACACCCTCATACATCATTTCCGCCCGCCCTCTGGCTTTGCCTTATGCGTTTTGCCTTTTGACTTTTGCCTTGCTCTTCTCAGTCTGCCCGCAAGTAAGCCTGCTCGTCCTGCGCCGTCCAGGATTTTACGGCGAGGATTTCGCCACTCGGCCGGTGGGGATAGACCACCGCTTTGCCGTCAATGGCTTGTGCCTTGATCATTTGCAGGAATTCCGCGGCGTGGGCAAGATCGCCGATACGCGCAATGTGATCGCCTGCGTCGATCTCCCGCGCGGCCATCAACTCCAGTGTGCGCGCCACATCCCAGGGCGAGCCGCCGCTGGAGCCGGTGATGTTGATTTCCTTGTAATGCACCAGGCTGGTGTCAAATCCCACCGTGTCCTCGCCCTTCTTCAATCCGCCGAACAGGTTCAGGACGGCGCCGCGGCCGAGCAGGCTCTGGCCATCGGCAATAGCTTGGCGCGCACCGACCGCAACGATCACGTCGTCAGCGCCCGCGTAATCCGTCAACTCGCTGACCATCTGCGCCAGATCCTCGCTCGCGGGGTTGAGAATGCGAAGCGCGATGCCCAGCGCCGCGGCGCGGGGGCCGAAGAGCGTCCTCACCACTTCCAGGCGCGATTCCACCAGGTCCGCGGCCACAATCGCGCGTGGCCGATAGCTTATGGCCAAGGCAACATGCATACGTCCCATGGCGCCTGCCCCCAGAATCACAGTTACGCCGCTTGGCTTCAACCCTTTCACCACTCCGCGCGGGCCGAGCGGGTTGCCCTGGGTCAAATGGACGTGGTGATCCTGCGCCGAGATGACGCAGGAAAAGGGCTCGCTCAATGCTGCATGGGCATAAGGGAGGGCGGCGTCGGGAAGCGGAAGCAAGCAACCGGCGGCAAGAATCTCTTCGCTGATGAGGACGTATTCCGCCAGATGCCCGCCCAGAGTGTAGCCCACCGCCACCTTGTTCACTCCCCGCGCGTGGTCACGGTAGCGCTCGCGATGGTTGATGGGGGCGCTGTCCACGGCGGGCTGGATGACGTAGCGCTGCCCGGGGCAGTAGCGCGCTCGCAAGTCGGCGCCGACCTCGACCAGGGTGACGGAGCCTTCGTCGCCCAGAATGAGGGGAAAACGCGTGATGTCCCACCCGGAAAGGAGCGGGTGGTTCGGCCCTTGTTCGATCAGCTTGATGAGCGAGGTGCAAATCCCCGCGGCGTCCACGCGCGCCAACATCTGCTGCGGGCCCGGACGGGGCGTCGGCACCCTGCGCACTCCCAAATGGGAGAAGCCGGTCCCGTCCAAAACGACGGCGCGCATTTCATCCGGAATGGCGGGCGCGCCCTGGGATTCTTCTCCCGCGCTCTTGCTTGCCTCGCTGGGTTGACGATTCATTTCTCCTTGTACCATGTTTACCCCCCCTATCCAGAATACGCTGTCGCCCGCCATGCCGCCTGGATCCGAGTGTCCCGTGTCAGCAGTTCGTGATGGTCGCCGAAATGGCCGTCAGGGGTCAACCAGAATTCACAGGTGGAACTGTACAGGTAAATCTTGCCTCCTCATGGGACGGAAGGGTTGGACGGTTGGAGGAGAGATACCGGATGCCGGCCTGATTGCCTTGACAAACGCTTAATACAGGACACTGCCCATTACAAGTACACACAACCCCAAACATGTCATATCCCGGGCTTCTTCCCGCCCTATTTTTTGGCATTTTGAACCAGACCCTGTGCGTGGCTTTGGATATTTCTCGCAGGAGCGTCCAGTGCCGAACCGACGGCAAAAGCGAACATTGACGCCGGACAAGAAATCCGCCCTTTCGATATGACATCACATCGTATAATTTGGAGGTTAACCCATGTACGTGAGTAACCCCATTAGAATCCGGACTATTGTGCAAATTAGCGCAGTATGCTGCAAAACACCACACAGCAGCGCGAGCCAAATTCTTGATAGCTGGAACGTATAGAAAATTACCGGTTTCTAATTACCTCAGCGGACAAATAATTCACATCTTTGGCGAAGTCCTTGCTATCTATCCTCTGCCCGTCGGGTTTCGAAACAATGCTCGTAAAGAGCAATTCTCTTAGAATTCGGTTTCCTGAAGGGTCCGACCAGGGCCTATTACTCCTTCTCGTTGTATCGGCAGTTTTCGTATTGAGGGTTAACGGACTTTCTGCTGCCGACGCCAGATATCACCCCTATGTAGAAACAAAGCACTTAAAGCCCGAAACTTGCCTCAAGTGCCATCCCACCAAGAACCAGGGGAAGTTCGTGCATACGGCAGTGGGGATGGGGTGTGAGAACTGCCACCAGACGGCTTCCGCGGACAATAAGACCACCATCACGCTAATCGCGACGGGCGGTGACCTGTGCGCAATGTGTCACGAAGCCAATAAAGATCCCGTCCAACACGAACCCTTCAAGGCAGGGCAGTGCCTGGTTTGCCATGACCCTCACACGGGCGACTACAAGGCACAAACTCGTGCTCCTGTGAACACGCTCTGTTTCAGTTGTCATGCGCAGGACTCACCCAACGTAAAGGTAAACGCCGAAACCAAGCTCGTGACGATGTTAGGCAGCCAAGTGGTGAGTCTTGAAGAATATCGCCAGGCTCCCAAGTTGGGTTTGGATCCCGGCGGAACCTCCGGGCACCCCATCATGGGGCATCCTCTCATGGGCAAAGACCCGCGGAAGAAGGACGCCACGCTGAGTTGCTTGAGCTGTCACGACCAGCACTCAACCGCACTTCCCAAATTAATGCCGAAGGGAGTCGCCAGCCAGATCGATCTGTGCGCCGAGTGCCACAGGTAAGGAACAACATGAACCGAGAGACCTCGCAAATTGGGAAGAAAGGGGCGGTGGCAGCGATAAGCGCACTGCTGTTATTCGCCGCCAGCGCCGTCCAGGCAAAGACCAAGAAGCCCGTCGCGCCCAACAATTTGACTCTGGTTTGGCCACTCCCGCCCGAACCCCCGCGCATCAAGCTTATTCGGTCGATTTACGGCGCTGCGGATGTCGAACCCATCAAAAAGGCCAACTTCCCGGATCGCGTGGCGGGCATCCAGATTAAGAACTTCAAGCCCGGCTTTGCGAAGCCCTTCGGCGTGAATGGAATCTGGTCCGAAGCGCCATCGGGGCAGCCATTCCCACGCGAGGCTGATCGGGCGACGAACGACGCGGCGTTGGGCCGTTTATGGCCGCCGAAATAACCGCGAGGGGTCAACCGGAACTCGCAGGTGTGCCAAGCCCCAGTAGAAATGTCCCTGTTCCTATCTTTAGAAGTGCTCCTTTCTTGGGTCTTGGTTTTCTGGTACTTTGTCTTTCATTATTTACTATGGGTATATGTCGTGGCCAAGGCCCGAGATAAAAGGACAGGTTGAGCGCCGCTACTACAGACAGACCCACTGGCTCTAAATGACGCTGTGGAGAGGACGGCTGGGCGAGAAACGGAGCTTTGGAAGTCCGGCGAAACGGGTCGCGAGAATGCCATGGCACCAACGACGGGCCAATGACAAAGATCCCCCACGAGCCAAATCCCACCCCAACGAACGACAGACTGTTGAGGAAATTGGCGCATTGTGATGCGGAAGACGACAAAGGACGGCCAATGAACGCCAGAACATTTGACAAACGGCAAAGAAATGGACAAGGCTGTTGATGAAATTAGCGCATTCTGATGCGGAAGACGACAAAAGGACTGTTAAAGAGCATCAGAAAATTTGAGAAATGGCAGAGAAAGGCGAAATTGCCGTAGAGTTTATGGGACGAACTAAAATGGCAATAGGAATGCTCCACCCTCGCTTCTGCTGACGCTTCTTTGCGCAATCGGCAGAGCGGCGGTTCGTCGAACGGGGGCTACTGCCCAGGGTCAGTAGTTCTTGGGGGTAGTCAGCTCGTGTAGCGAGCGAACGTCGCCCACGGCGCAAGAAGCTGTGAAAAATTTGACAGCGGGCGATTTCACCTCGTGTAACCCATTGAAAATGCGCGTAGGGGCACGCCATGGCGTGCCCTTACAAGGATTTTTTCACAGCTTCGCAAGCCATGGGCAAGCGAGCCCTCCCCGGCCTCCATCCCCCTCCCGTCGGCGCGGGAGTGGCGTGCCGAAGAAGAAGATGCGGGCTTCGCCTCTCTGCCCATGGCGGGGCTGTGCAACATCCTCTCGAAACGGGAAGGTTTAGTTCACGAACTTTTGACTCAGGACACGAGCAGATTTTATGAAGGCAGGGCCGACATTTCCGGATTCGACGGTCAAGTTGAGGGGCGATCTGTTCTACGCCGGAGACAAAACCGTGCAGCGTACAAACGAGAAAAAGGGGTATCACGCCAGCGGACCTATGCAACTGCCGCCTCGGCAAAGAAGAGTTTCTTATGCGCTCTAAGGGAGACGGCACGAAACTCTCCAAGTGGATGTTGTTAGGGGTCTTGGTTTGGGCGGCGGGGCTTAACCCGCTCTATGGCGCCCGGCCAAAGCACCAACAGGCACCCCCTAAGGATCCTCCCGGACCCGTGGACTTAAGCAAGTACGTAAGGGCGGAGCCCTGCAAGGGCTGCCACGCGGATGTTTACCAGCAAATCGAAACCACCCCCTACTGGCGAACCATGATTTTTACGCAAATGAACAAGCAGGGGTGTGAAGTGGGAGTCCTTTTATGACGAAACGCAACCGGAAATGCAGAATATGGGCTTGGCTGCTGATGGCCTCCGCGACGCAGGTCTTCTGCGTCACCCTTATTGCCCAGGAGCAACCTCCAGTTAAAGCGTCCCCGTCCGTCTCCTTGCGCGCACCGGCTGAAGTGAAGGCCGCGGACCAGAGCGCGAAAGCGCAACCGCCGGCGAAGGGGAACGGAGACTACGTCGGGACCGAAACTTGCCTGGGCTGTCACCCGGATCAGCAGAGGCGTTTCAAGAACACGGTCATGGGGAAGATTTTCGCCAATCCCCGGACGGCATTAGAAAAGCTTGGTTGCGAATCCTGTCATGGGCCCGGCAAAGCTCACGTCGCCGGGGGCGGCGGCAAGGACACCATTCCCCTGCGCTTCGGCAAGGATTCCATCAACACGGTGGAAGAGCAAAACGCGGCTTGCTTAGCGTGCCATTCACGCGGCAACCGGCTGTTCTGGAAGGGCAGCCCGCACGAATCGCGCGCCATGGCCTGCGTGGACTGCCACCAGGTGAAGCAGGAGGTGCAGGTCGCGCTCTCCTCCGACACCCGCTACAGCGCTCCGCTGTCCGATAACCGGGGGGTCAAGAAGGCGCAGCCGGAACTCTGTCTGCAATGTCACCAGATGCGCCGCGCACAGTTGCAGCGTTCCTCGCACATGCCGTATCGCGAAGGCAAGGTGACCTGCACAAGTTGTCACAACCCGCACGGCACTCCCAACCCCAAGCAGCTCATTCAGAGCACGATCAACGAGAACTGCCTAAGCTGCCATACCGAGCGCCGTGGTCCTTTCCTTTGGGAGCACCCGCCGGTGATGGAAAACTGCGCCAATTGCCATGAGGCGCACGGCACCAACAACCCGCAATTGCTGAAGGTACGCATGCCCCGCCTTTGCGATACCTGCCACGACTCCAGTCGTCACCCAACGACCCCGACCGTCCTCAACTCCGTCCGGGATTTCAACCGGGGTTGCACGAACTGCCATTCAAGGATCCACGGATCGAACCATCCCTCCGGGAACATGTTCCTGCGCTAGGAAGGAGAGAGCCATGAGATTGATGAGACCGCCAACAATACTGGTACTGCTCGCGCTGCTTCTCGCCCCGAGTCTGCTGTTCGGCCAGGAAGCACCTGCGCAACAGGAGCAGCCCGCCCAGCGTGGGAGCGTCGAGTTTGGATTCCGGCATGTCCTGGGCGACGAGTATGGGCGCCCGGATCTTCCGTTTACCCCTGACGTGATGAGTTCGAAATTCAACGAATATAGCGACATCAGGAGCGGCTTTTACATCCGCAGGTTCCACATGAATTTTGACGACGTCCTCGGTTCGAAGAACTACGTGAGCCTGCAGTCGCAGAGCAGCATCTACAAGAACCAAAGCTATCTGGCCACCTTCGGCCGATACGGCAAGTTCAAGATCCAGTTCCGCTACGACGAGATACCGCACATCTACACCAATACCGCCCGCATGCTCTACACCCAAACGAGTCCGGGCGTGTATACCATCCCTTTGGCGCTGAAGGCCACCCTGCAGGCCCAATCGTTAGTCACCGGCGCTGCCACGACGCTGCCGTATTTCATGGTTAGTCAGGTGTTGTGTGGTATCGCCATACCCCCGGCAACGCAGCCACCGTCCTGTAGCGAGAATTTCATTACTCCGTCGATCTTACGCAAGGCCGGAACCGGAACGGTCAGCTATTACGTCACCCCGGACTGGATTATCTCTGGCATGTTCTCGCGAGAGAACCAGGTCGGCAGCCGGCCCATCGGGACGCTCTTTAACTCCAGCCCGAGCGCGACGGCGACCAGCGGCGCCGGCGCCGAGCTGCCGGAACCCATCGACTACTTCACCAACACGGTCAAGGCCGGCACCGAGTTCGGCAAGAAGGACTGGGGCATACAACTCGGTTATCTGGGATCGTTCTTCGAGGAAAACATCAATCAGATGGTGTTTGACAACCCGTTCCGCGCCACCAATGAGGACGCCAACGACCCTCTTACCGGGCGCATGGCCATGTATCCCAGTAACCACGCGCACTACTTGAACTTTGCGGGGGCTTCCGACGTGACCAAGTACCTCCGCTTCATGGCCACCGTCACCCCGGGCTGGCTGAGCCAAAACGACCCCTTCCTGCCCTACACCACGAACAGTGCGATCAATACCTGCGGCACCGGTACGCAGGCCTGCTCTTCCCTTTCGGTACTGCCGGTTTCCAGTCTGAATGGCAGCAAGCAAACTCTGGCCATGAACTACACGCTCGTCACCTTACCCTGGAAGAAAATCCAGATAAAGGGCGCCTACCGCCAATACGACTATAACAACAACACGGGAGTGCACAACTTCACACCGGCGGAGGGGGACGTCGGGGTCCCCAGCGTAACCAGCCCCACGGCTAACAAACCTTTCGGCTACAACAAGAAGGACGTCGAACTGACCGCCAACTGGTTCTTCGGCAAGAAGAGCTCCCTGAAGGCCGGTTACGAAGGTGAATGGTTCGACCGTTCCTATCGCGACGTGGAGCACTCGGTCGAGCACTCGTTCGTCACTGATCTCGACCTGAACCCTCGCAAGGACCTGCAATTCCGGTTTGGCTACCGCCGCTCGGAGCGGACACCTGATACCTACCAGGATGTTGACGCCAGCGATCCCACGACGGATCTCCCGGTCAGTTGCACCTCCACGAGCGTGGTTTTCACTGCCGACCAGCGTTGTAATCGCAGATTCGACGAGGCTGCCAGGCTCCTGAACCGTGCCGATGCGTCGGTGGAGTACGACGTGCAGAAGTTCAGCTTCGACGGAAGCTTCCAGACGATCCAATCCAACTTCAACATGCCCGGTGGCGTCAATAGCCCCACGCCCCTTAACTTCCTCACGGGCTCCGCGGCGACCACGGCGCCTTACTACCTCTATGGGGCGTTGAAGGACCTCTCGTACATCTATAGCGTTGATGCGAACTACATGTTTTCGCCGGCGGCGTCACTGTTCGCCGAATATACCCACGAACGGTACTACAAAAGAATGATCTCGCGGAGCCGCACGCCGACTTCGGGTACGCAGACAATTCTGACTTGCACGGGCTGCGACACGGCCAATAATGACTGGGAAAGTTCGTACCACGACATCTTTGATACCTATGCCGGGGGCTTGGATTTGTATCTGGGGAAGAAGGTCTACCTGACGACGTACTATTCTCTATCCGCAGGTAAGGGCAATGTCTTTTCCAGCGCGCTTGGCAATCCCACCATCACTACTGGCCTCAACGCCTTCACCCTTACCGGCACCAGCACGCCCCAAAGCTACCCTGAGACGACCACCCGAATTCATGAAATCGGAGTCGTCTTCAAGTACACGCTCACCAAGAACATCATGCCGAAGCTGGAGTACCGTTACCAGCAGTTCGACAACCGGGACTTCCAGACCTCGGCGATGACTCCGTACATGGGTTGCATCGGCACGACAGCGGCGCCGGTTACGGGCTGTCCCAGCGCGGTGGCGAATGTTGGAATACCGCAGCCCAGCTCCTTCTATCCGGGTTTCGTCGTCGGCGATAACTCGGCGGCCAGGTACATCTTCCTGGGTGCGGATCAGCCTTCGTACCGGGTCCACGTCTTGTCGGCCACAATCGAATACCAGTTCTAGACTGCTGGTCTCCGGGCGGGGGATCGACCATTCCCTCTCTGGATGCCGCGCTCCCGAATTTGTCAGGACCGGCGCGACTTTGCGGCCCTGGTGGCGCGGAACAACGTGTCGCATGTTGATCATCTCGAAAACGGGCTATCGGTATTGTCAGAAACACGTAGCCAAGGCTGGAACTTGGACATTCGCACCCCCACCGGGCGCTCTATCAACCACGGGGGGACACCTGCCTGGGTTGGGAGCGCCTACTCTTTTCATGCCCACGCCCGGGAGGGGCGTACCAGACAAACTGATAGGCGAGTGAAAACTCAACTTCCTGGCCCGCTCCTGTGGGGCACAGAGGCACGCCTGCTGTCCTGCCAACCCCATGCGGCGTCCCGGGCCACGGGGCAAAGCCGTCCCTCTGGGACTTACGCACATCCAAGCTCCATCACCCGGATGCCAACCCGATTCCTCAGCAAACTCTTGAATCTGGAAACTGCCTTCTGCAAGCACGCGGGGCCAAGGAGTTGTCCGGCCCTGGGTTTCTCGTGCCCTATTTTTCTGACATTTTGAGCCAGACCCTCTGCGTGGCGCTCGATACTCCCCTCTGGAGCGTGCAGTGGCGGACCGACGGCGGAAGCGAACACACGCCCTGGGCAAGAAACCGCCTTCCATGGTTCCTGCAACCTGCTTTGCCACGGCCAGGACCACAACAACGTCAGTTATTGAGACCGCTCGCCGACATTGTTATGATGGGGTGGCGCGGGCAGCCTGCCCGCTGTGGCGGGAGCGTCCCGCTCCCGCCCTGCAACAAAACCCGGAGCCTGGAGGGGCATGATACGAAACCGGGGTCAGATGACACGAACGCACGGGCAGGCTGCCCGCGCCACAGCGGGCGAGACCCCGATTCATCGGGGCAGGCTGCCCGCGCTACGTCCGAGGGATCGGCATTCACTTCTATGTTGCGCATCCCCGCGAAGCTGCCGCCTTTTCCGAATCACGATTCAAGTGCATAATGGCTGCGGCGTGAGCGGAAGCATGCGCAGAAACATTCTTTTACCGAAGGGGGCATGGCATGACGGACCAATGGACACGAAGAAAGTTCTGTTTGGCAATGGGTGCCTTGGGCGCCGGAGCTACGCTGGGCGCGGCGGCGCCCGCGGATGGACCCCTGCCGTTCAAGCTGGGGGTCATCACCGACGAAATCTCTCAGGATCTCGATCAAGCTCTGGAGTTTATGGCCGGCTACTCACTTTCCTACTGCGAATTGCGTAGCATCGGCGGCAAGAACGTCATGAGTATGTCCCCGCCGGAGCTGGAGCGCGCCAAACAGATCATCGACAAGCATCACTTTCACGTATCGGACATCGGCTCGCCGATTTACAAATGGAATCTGCCGGAAATGCCCGCGCTGCCTTCCGAAAAACGCGACACCTTTAAGGCCCACTTCACGGAGGAAGACGCCGAGGATTTGCTGAAAAAGTCCTTCGAGACGGCGCGGCTTTTCGGCACCGGGAAGGTTCGCATCTTCAGCTACTGGCGCGTGCCTGACCCCGACAAAGCGTACCCGCACATCGTTAAGCGTTTGAAGAAAGCCGCGGCGCTGGCGGAACCGAACAAGATCTTGCTGGTGCTCGAGAACGAGCCCTCCTGCAACGTCGGCACGGGGAAGGAATTGGGGCGGATGCTCCGCGAGATCAACTCACCCTGGCTGCGCGGCAACTGGGATCCCGCCAACGCCGTGGATCTGGGGGAAGTTCCCTACCCCGACGGGTACAACCACGTGCGCGGCCTTTTCCCCCACATGCACATCAAAGATGTGGCCCGCGATCCCAAGACCGGCAAGACCCACTATGTGCCCGTGGGCAGCGGCGTCGTGGATTACCCTGGCCAGTTCCGGGCCTTGATTAAAGACGGGTACCAGGAGACGATGTCCCTTGAGACCCATTACCGCCGCCCGGACGGCAATAAAATGGAAAGCACGCGCGAGTGTCTGGAAGGCTTGTTGAAAATCTTCGAGAGAATCTAGAAGCGAGAAGTTAGAAGTTAGAAGGTTGAAGGATAAAGGTTAAAGGATGAAGTTATGAAGCTGAGGTTAGAAGTCGGGAGCTAGAAGTCAGGGTTGGAGTTGGGAGGTATTTCTCCTAACTCCTCCATTTGGCCTTCTAACTTCTAACTCCTAGCTTCTAACTTCTGCCCTTCATGCATGTTCTCATCCCGCACCAACTGGTCGCTAACCCCCAATCGCCTTTCGGAACTGCTGCGCGAGCGCCGGGCGCGCGGCTTGCCGATTCTGGACCTGACGGAATCAAATCCTACGCGTTGCGGCTTCGCGCTCGACGTGGACGAGATTCTTGCCCCGCTCCACAATCCCCGCTCACTTACTTACGAGCCGGACCCGCGCGGCCTGCGCACGGCGCGGGAAGCGGTGGCGCAGTACTACTCCGAGCGCGGAGTTCAGCTTGACCCTGACCAAATCTTTCTCACTGCCAGCACCAGCGAAGCTTACTCATTCGTGTTCCGGCTTCTCGCCAACCCAGGCGACAAAATCCTGGCGCCCCAGCCGAGTTATCCCCTTTTCGATTTTCTTGGCGCCTTGAATGACGTCGAGGTGACCCCCTACCCCCTGGTCTACGACGACGGTTGGCAGGTGGATTTGGAAGCGCTCGCCTCGCATTGGGAATCACGCGCGCGCGCCGTGCTGGTTGTTCACCCCAACAATCCCACGGGGTCCTACCTTAAAAAGCGCGAACGGGATCGAATGGTCGAGATTTGTCACCCCAGCGGGGCAGCCATCATCGCCGATGAAGTCTTTGCCGATTATGGTTTCGCTGCGGACGCGCAACGAGTGTTGGCCCACGCGCAAAGCTCGCAGGCTCTCACCTTCACGCTCAGCGGATTATCGAAAATCTCCGCCTTGCCGCAGATGAAGCTGGGTTGGATTGTGGTGAATGGCCCGCCGGAATTGCGGAGCGAGGCGCAAGCGCGTCTTGAGGTGATTGCTGACACTTACCTTTCCGTGAGCGCGCCCGTGGCACTGGCCACCCCCCAGTGGCTCGCGCATCGCCACGCCATCCAATCACAAATACTGGAGCGGGTGCAAGCCAATCTGCGCAAGCTCGACGAACTGCTTACCCCCGGCCTGCCCGTGAGCAGGCTAAGGGTCGAAGGCGGCTGGTACGCCATTCTGAGGGTGCCTTCGACCCGCAGCGATGAGGATTGGGCGGCGGAATTGCTCACCCAACAGGGCGTCTCGGTGCATCCGGGACACTTCTACGATTTCCCCTCCGAAGGCTTTCTCATCCTCAGCCTCCTGCCCGCGCGTGAAGTTTTTGAAGCGGCGCTGGGCAAAGTCATTTCCCATATCTGCGCGCGGAGCTGACCAGCGCATTTGACTGTAGAGAAATCCGTCGGCTGACGGATACCTCTGCGCCCTCCTCGCCCCCTTTGGGGTCTGTGTGATAAGCGTAGCACGGCCAACCTGCCCTGATGCATCAGGGTCTTGGGCGTGATCGACACGGGCAGGAGAAGCTGTGAAATAATTCCAGGACGAGCAAAAGCGTTTCACGCAAAGGCGCAAAGTCGCAAGGGGCGCAAAGAAAACAGAGGAGTTGTTCTGTGGGTGTCTTTGCGCCTTGGCGCCTTTGCGTGAGATTGTTTATTTTTTCACAGCTTCGGATGCCCGTGCTACGTCTGGCGCAAGCGGCGCAACTCGTCCCGCTGGTTTCGATCGGGATCCGTTGAAAAACCGGCCCCCCTCCCCGCCGCGAGGGCGTAAGGCACTTCTGCCGGAGTGGCCCGCATTATAGGTTTGGCGTCACACTTCATCAAAACGCAGTGGCAGGACTAGCCCCCGCTGAAACCCGCGAACCATTGGGAGGCAAACGCTGCACCGCGTCTCTAACCTCCAAGCTGGCAGCACAATCCAACGCAAAGGCGGGATTTAGCGGTTATAATCACATCGCAGAAAGCCGCCACGGAGAAGACCAATGCCGAGCAGACCTGCCATTGAAAGTCTAAGGGTACAAAACCTCTTTTCATTTGGAGAGAAGGGGGCAGACGTAGAACTTGGGCCGCTTAACCTTCTCATTGGCCCCAATGCCTCTGGAAAATCGAACCTCATCGAAACCATAGGCCTTCTTAAGGGCGTGCCAAACGATTTTGCCGAGGCGGTGGCGGGCGCGGGGGGGATCTCGGACTGTCTGTGGAAAGGGACCCCCAATCCGACGGCGACAATCGATGCCACCATCAATCTCCGCAAGGTGAAGAAGTCAGTTCGCTACCGACTGAGCTTTACGAGACACAGAGGGAAACTTGCGATAACGGATGAAAAAGTCACGTCAGTGTCGCCAATGGAGGCATTTCTCGCCTACCAGAAGGGGCGCCCGACGATCTATTCCAAGGGGTCAGGGTTGACCCTGTCGGATGAGGAGAGCGACCCACAGCAATCGGTGCTGTCTCAACGGAAGGATACCAAGAACTACCCAGAGATTACTTATCTCGGCCGCCTGTTTCGTTCCTTTCGGATCTATTCTGATTGGGAGTTTGGGCCAGGCTCGACCATGCGCGACCTGTATGGGGCTGAAGAAAAGAACGATTACCTGGATGAAGATGTTCACAACCTTGGCCTGATGTTGAATCGATTCCATTCCGACGCCAATATCAAACCGGATTTGTTGAAATACCTGAACGCCTTCTACGCCGACGCCGTCGATATCCACACACTGGTGCAATCCGGGCTGGTCGACATTCGAATCGAAGAGAAAAATAGAATCACCATTCCTGCTACCAGGCTTTCCGACGGAACCGTACGATGGCTCGCCCTCCTCACGATCCTCTTGCATCCATCACCACCGCCGCTTGTGTGTCTTGAGGAACCAGAACTTGGACTGCACCCGGACGCAATCCGCATGTTGGCTGAGCTACTGACCCAGGCTTCAGAACGAACGCAGTTGATCGTGACAACACATTCCGACGCGCTGGTTGACCAGTTCACGGACCGACCTGATTCGGTCATAGTTTTTGATAAGGAAGAAGGCTTAACAAGGATGACCCGGCTGAGTAAGGAACGCCTTACTTCGTGGCTCGAGCGTTATAGTCTTGGCCAGTTGTGGCGGACGGGAGAGATTGGGGGAAATCGCTGGTGAAAGTTCGCATTTACCTAGAAGGAGGCGGTGACGCTGGCAGTACGAAGGCTGCGTGCCGGGAGGGCTTCCGCAGTTTCTTTCAGAACCTCGGCAGCCTGGAACAAAACCCGACGGTAATAGCATCGGGTGGCCGGCTGAAGGCGTTTCATAATTTCCGCGATGCCCTCGTGAGGAACACAGACGAGGTAGTACTACTTCTGGTCGATGCCGAACGGCCGGTGAGGGAGGGCGTCTGGGCGCATCTTGGCGCTGTGCCGGATGGCTGGCAGAAACCCAACACCGCAACCGACGAGCAAGCCCACCTAATGGTGCAAAGCATGGAGGCTTGGTTTTTCGCAGACAAGGAAGCGCTGGCCAAATACTACGGCCGGGGATTCCGCGTTAAATCCTTACCGTCACGCCAGGACATCGAAGCCATTCCCAAAGCTGCTCTTGTTCCTGCTCTTAAGCGGGCATCGAGAGACACAACTATTGACAACTGCATAAAGAATGCAATAATCTAGCGCAAAAAAGAAGGGAGTTCGGATTGCATAATGCAGCCGCGCAGTTTCTCCGGTGATGTGCGGATCGCGTTGATCGACCGGATGAC
>JBEKAD010000018.1:0-17607 GCA_050018435.1 Terriglobia bacterium | reverse complement strand
TCTCTTAGCGCGGGGGCCCGGCCGGGCGGGGGGGCGGCCCGGGCCCCGATCACCGCCCGCGCCCCCCAATCGACCCCCCCCCCCGCCCCCCGGCCTGGCCCGCCCCCCCCGGCCCCCGCGGAGGGGGTTAGTTGGTGTTCTCCCGCCACGGAAAGGCGGAGCCTTTCCGCACAGCAAGCGGCGAAGCCGCAGGTCATCGGCCAGGGGCCAGAGCGTAACTTGGACAAGCTTGGGCAAGCCCTACCCCTACGTCGCTGCCGGATGGTCCGGCGATCCCACGGTGAAATAGAAGGTCGCGCCCTTATCGAGTTCAGCCTGCGCCCAGACGCGCCCTCGGTGTTTGTGAATAATACGCTGGACGGTAGCCAGGCCGACGCCTGTCCCTTCGAAGTCCTCGCTCCGGTGCAGCCGCTGAAACACCCCAAAGAGTTTGTTGGCGTACTTCATGCTGAAGCCCACGCCGTTGTCGCGCACGAAGACGGCACGGGCGCCATCTTGATTGGCCACTCCCAATTCAATGACGGCGGGTTTCCGCGGGCGGGTAAATTTGACGGCGTTGGAGAGCAGGTTGACAAAGACCTGTTTTATCAGTGCCGGATCGCACTCGACGAAGGGCAGCGTTTCAATCTTCCATTCGATTAAGCGATCGGGGTTTGCGCGCTTCAAATCGGCCATGACCTCTTCGGCAAGGGAGTTCAATCCCGTCACCTGCATCGCCAGTTGCTTTCGCCCGACGCGCGCCAGATTGAGCAGGTCATCAATCAACCTGCCCATCTGGAGGACCGAGTCGCGAATCGTCGCGACGTATTCCTGGGCATCGGGGGAGAGCTCGGCGCCATGCTCTTCGACGAGCAGCTTCGAAAACCCGTCCACATGGCGGAGCGGCGCGCGCAGATCGTGGGAGACCGAATAAGTAAAGGCTTCCAGTTCCTTATTCGCCGCCTCAAGTTCGGCGGTGCGCTCCGCGACCCGTTGCTCGAGTCGCTCATTCAGTCTCTTGACCTCCTCCTCGGCCCGCTTGCCCTCGGTGATATCGGCATTGATCTCAAGAAACCCCGCAGGATTTCCCTGCTTGTCGCGCCGAAGCGCCCAGCGGCTGGCCACGACAATCCGCTCGCCATTTCGCTTGGTATGGAGGAGTTCACCCTGCCAGTGCGCTCCACCGGAAACCTCAGCTTCGATTTGCGATAACGGCTTCGGGAACTGTGTTTGGAATAGCTCGTGGGTGACCTTCCCTAAGGCCTCGTCTTGGGTCCAGCCGTAGATTCTCTCTGCCTCGGGGTTCCAGAAGATTATTCTGCTTTCGAGATCGCGGAGCATGATGGCGACTGGGGCAAGGTCCAAGAGTCGGGCTTGTTCACTCAATAGCGAAGCCTGTTTTCCCAGCGCCTCCTCCGCCCGTTGGCGCTCGGCCCTGGTGCGCAGTGTTTGGATGCCGTAAGCCAGGTCATTGCTCAACTCCGCGAGAAGCTGCATCTCCGCGGAATCAAAAACATCCGGCTCCTCCGCGTAAATCGTCAGGGCGCCGAGGACCTGGTTAGGCAAAAGGATCGGCAAGGCTATGCTGGATGCATAGCCCCGCTTGAGCGCTTCTTCCCGCCACGGAGCGAGACTGGGATCGGCCCGAATGTCTCGGACCACCACAGGCTTTCCGCTGCGGAACGCTGTCCCCGTGGGCCCTCGCCCGCGTTCCGTGTCTGCCCAGGTGATGCTCGCTGTTTGCAGGTACCCTTCCTCGAAGCCGGCATGGGCCACGGGGCGCACTGACTTGCCTGCATCGTGTTCACCGAAGCCCACCCAGGCCATGCGGTAGCCGCCCTCCCGCACCAAGATTCCGCAGACTTCCTCCAACAAATGAGGTTCTTCCGCGGCCCGCACGATGACCTGGTTGCACTCGCTGACCGTTCGGAGGGCGCGGTTTGCCCGGCGCAGTTCCTGCTCCGCACGTTGGCGTTCGGTGATGTCGCGGACGATGCTTAGGACGAGTCTTTCACCTCCAGCGTCGACCAGCTTTTGACTCTCTTCGACTGGCACGAGTTGGCCATCTTTCCTCCGGTGGTGCAGGGTTTGAAGTGGCAAAACCCCGCCGGTCTCCGATCCTCCCTCGAACCTCTCCTGGAGCAGGGTGTGATCTTCGGGAGGGTGGAGATCCGTCGCCGTCATGTGGGCAATGTCTTCGTCGCTGTATCCATCCATCTCCGCAGCTCGACGGTTGCGCCCCAGGATGCGAAGTGTGGAAGGCTCAATGATGTAAATGGCATCAGGCGCCGACTCCAAAAGCGCACGGAACTTCTCCTCCTCCTTCTTTACCACCCGCGTCATCACGTCGCGCCGATGAAACAGCAGCAGGCCACCCAGGAGGATGACCAAGAGGCCCGCTGCCACCCCCTCCACGACGGCCATCCGTCCAAAATCCTCCATGGCTTCTCGACGATCGATCTTGCGAACCAGCCCCCAGCCAGTTAGGGGGATGTGTCGAGTCGCTGCCAGGACCGGGACACCCCGGTAGTCATTGAACTCCACAAAGGTCTCGCGGCCTTCCAGGGCGAGGCGCGCGGGACCGGGAGCGGCGGAAAGGGGAAGCCGCAGATATTGTGAACCGGCTGGAACATGGCGTAAGGGGGAGAAGAAGACGATGTCGTTGCCCTCGCGGCGCACGAGAACCGTTTCGCCCGTTCGGGTCGGAACACCCTCCTGCGTCACCAGTGGAAACAGCGTATGCGCCGCATCGAAGACCACGAGCGCAACCCCCAGAGGCTGTGCCGGGGTTCGGCTTGCGCCGAGTGTCCCCGGTTCAGGAATCACCGCCACGCCAAAACTGATCAGGGTTTCGTCCGGCGTCTTACCCACCAGATCGATGCGGGACGACGCCGTCTCGGCCACCTTGCGGCCGATTTCGGTGAGCGCGGGGCTCAAAGGCAGAGAGCGGCTTGACCGCGCCATGACGTGTGCGTCGCGATCCAAAACGTAGATCCCGGCGTTGGAGTACAACCCCTGGATTTCATCCAGGGAAGCCGCCAATTCTCGCAGGGCGCCAGCAGGGCGCCCCGGTAACTGGCCCGCATCGTAATAAGCCCGCAAGGCGGCGCGGACCGAAGGGCGAATGGCCAAGAGTTGCGTAGAGGCTTGACGGTCGGCTAACCAGTCTGAGACCCTATGCGCTCGATCCTCGGCAACACTGGATTGCCGAGCCCGCCAGGAGGCCATTTCTTGCTGATACAAGCTTGCGATGTGCCAGCGTAGGAAGCCCCCCACCGTTACGACCGCCAGCGCAAGAGCCAGGATGTAAGCCAGGGCTTCCCTGGCGCGAATCCCTGGGCGTCCGATCCCCCTTGGGGTTAAGGGTCTGGTTGCGGGGAGAAGAAAAGGCACGATCTGGCGCGGCGACTTCATGGCATCACTCCTAGCACGTGCGAACTTTCCAATTGGGCTGCGACGCTGGCCGTCTGGAAACGGTCAACCGCAGGCGCCCCGAGGCTTGTGGGTTGGGAAGCAAAAGCGAGAATGCTGATAAGGACGGCGAGGGTTCTTTCGTTCATGGAAAGACCACCAACCCTTAACAAAACAGCGCGGGCGACAGGCGTATCAGTCCGCATGAACGGTGAGTGCGAATAACGAAGCGAGGGTTGGGATTCCTCTCAGCCGGGTCGGGCGCAGGCGAGGCTCGGCGCTTAGTTAGGCCGGGGTCTGGCCAGGAATGGTTTCATGTTGTTGGAGCCGAGTCTGCCCAGACCCGCCAATTGGCCGAAGTCAACAATTTAGTTTATATCGAGTACCTTTCCAATAGTCAAGTATTAATTTTCCAACTCTTCGTTAAGTACGAATTAGTAACTTTTTAAACCTCCAATGTCGCCCTGAACAACCCTGAGTTGATTCGATGTTTGAAGCGGGTAGCACAGCGCGGCCTCTGGCCGCAACCAACCCACGCGGTTACGCAGCCCGCGACCTATTGGTATCCTATATATGAAAACCAGCCAAAAATGCGGCTTTGGCAGGGATGCCTGGGAAAAGCTTGCTAAAAAAACAAGAAATTACGCTATTGCAATGCAGACCGGTTTTTCAAGGTCTGCGGCATTTCTCCCCGACCGTGCCCAAGGGCCGCGGACCTACAAAACAGGTCCGCGTTACGCTTGCTGACAACTGAGAACCGAGGACTGACAACTGAAGACTGAGGACTGAAGACTTACTGGCCCCCCTTGAGACGGTCAAGTTACACGATTATCCGCTACAACGCCGTTTCCTGGAACAGCGCATAGGTTAACTTCTCGACCTCCGTCGCGGCGGGTAGGAGGTTGGCAGGCGGCGCGGCCAGTTTCTCGCCGGACCTCAGCGTCAGGCGCAAATCCTTGGCGACCAACGCGCGCTTGGAGCGCATCCAACCCGAGAGCTGCGTCCCTTTCAGCGCGGCCGGCGGGAGGTGGAGGTCGAACTCCAGCGCGTGGCTGCCGGGCGCGAGATCCACCGTGAACCAATGCCATGCACCCTTGGGGCTTTTCACCACGGCGACGGAAACGGCCTCGGAGTTGTCACGCGCTTCGGCTTTCACCTCAAGACCGGGAGCGGCGGATTCGACGAGCAGGGAAGCCTTGCTCTCGCGGAAGTCGGGGGGGACTTGCACGCGGATCGCGACCTGCACCGCGCCATCGGCGGTGGCGCGGATGGTGGGAGCGGAAAAGGTGGGCGGGCTTTCGCGCGCCTTCTTCTTGCCGAAGTGCAGGGCCAGCGCGGCGGTTTCGCCGCTCGCCTTGAGTTCCACCTTTTCACCATCGACGCTCGCCGCCGCATAAGCGGAAGGCTGGGAAAGCTCCGCCACAACGTTCGCGCCCTCCGGCGCGTAGACCTTGAAACCGACTTCGCCCTGGGTTGAGGCCTCGAGGGAGTACCGCACGCCCGCGAGGCGCGCTTCGCCGGCCGCGAGTGGACGCAGCTCAATGATCTGGTGATCGTAGCCATCCAGGTTCACGCGCAGCGTGTCGCCGTAGCGGAACGCGCCGGGCAGGGCTTGGCGGTAGGGATAGGTGACCTCCGCCTGGAATGACTGGCCGTTCGATTCAAAGCCGGCGGCTTCGTCGAGCTTCACACTCGCCACGACCGGCCGCACGAAGGGATTGCGCAGCATCAGGATGGTTTTCTCCGGCGAGTAGTGCAGGTAGCCGTAAGGCTCGCGTTTGGCGGGATCGCCCAGCACCCAGGCGCCATTATCGAGCAACGGGTGGGCGTTGGCCACGGCCCATTGGAGCGAGCTGCCCAGCGCGTCCCACTCGGCGGGCTTCAAGAGCAAGGGGGTGATGTAGAGTTCGTTCAACTGGCTCCCTACGCCCAGGAAGTTCACGAGGTGATCCTTCCAATCCTCCAGAGATTCGTTCTTGCCGCCGAGCTGGAGGTGAGTGCCCTTGATGACGCTTTGCGTCCACAGCGACGACATGGGGAACTGCACCTGGTGGCGAACGAAATCGTCGTAGAGGAGGAGGTCGCGATAGTTCATCGAACTCTGGCGCTCGGTGAGCGTGGGGACGGTTTCCAGGTAACCGTAATCCCCGCCGCCCTCCCAGATGGTGTCGGCCCAGCGCAGCCACCAGGGGCTGAGCCAGGTGCTGGTGGTGACGTCGAGGAAAATCTCGTGGTTTTCGGCGCGCAGGGCTTCGAGGGTTCCAAGGATAGAGCGCAGGTCCGCTTCGCGCGAATAGATGCCGACGGGGTGACCGTGGTTGGGATCGTTGCAGCCGAAGGGTAGGCCATCCAGCTTGAATTGGTTGACGCCGAAGTTGCGCACCATGCCCACCAGGCTCTCGCGGAAGTAATGGCTGTAATTGCGCCCGGCCAGGCACAGGAACTCGCCGTTGGAGGTGACCTCCATGCCCATCTTGCGACCGGTGTCCACACGGAAATGGCGGAGGCCGTAGCCACCGATGGGGCCGACCCACAGGCCCAGGTGGCTATCGATTTTCTGGAGGGCGGCGGAGAGGTCGCGGAAGCTCGTGGGAAAGCGCTGCGGATCAGAAACCCACAGGTTGTTCCGGGGGTCATCCCAACCCTCGTCGAGGAGGAACGATGGCATCGGGACGCCGTATTTCTTGACCAGCAGATCCTCGAACTGCTGGACGCGCTCGAGCAACACGTCGTTGGTCATGGCCGTGCTCCGGAGGTCATACCAGGAGTTGTAGGTGATGAACGGGCGCACCGGCACGGCGCGGATGCGGTGGACGTATTTCATAAAAGCCTGGTGAACGTGCCCGCGGGCGGCAACCCCCACGACGGCGGGCTCGCTCGTGTAGCCTTCCGGCGGAATGTCGAGGCCCACGATGCCGCCCAGGGAGACGGATGAATGGTGGGCAGTGTTGATGCTGGTGGGATACTCGAGCCCCATAAAAAGGTCGTCAGAAAAAAGCGGCTGGCCGAAGCCGCCCAGGCGGAAGTCATCGGCAGGCCAATCGCCCTTGGCCGCCGCGACCGAGTCGATAAAGAATGTTCCCTTGCCCGTAGTCTTCAGTTCAATCCACTGGCGCGTGTAGCAGTCGTCGGGCTTCAGTTCGTAAGTGAGCGTGGCTTCCAGACCGGTCTTTAGTTGCGGACTGTTGTGGAGCGCCAAATGATACACGGCACGCTTGCCACCGCCGGGCGCGTCCTGCACTTCATGACCCTTCACCTCGAGGTCGCGCGAGGTCAGCACCAGGGGGTTCTCGCCGCCGAAGCTGTAGCCGACGCGCTCGTAGATGAGCTTCACCTCGAATTCGTCGCCGCGCACTTCATGCGTGCGGCCGGAGAGCTTATTCACCAGACGCACCGTGTGGACGGAGCCGTCGGCGAGTTCCATGGTGCGCTCGAGGTAATCGTTGGCGAGCGTGAGCGTCGCGCCTTGCTCGCGTGCCGTGACGGGGGTGGCAGCGCGGACGCTCAGGGTGGCGAGCGCCATAGCGCCCAGAAGAAAAACGATTGTAGCGCGGATTTTCATGGGGTTGCCTCAGGGAAGGTGATGAAGAGCATGGCGCGACGGATGATACCGCAGTTTAGGGAACGCGAGGAGGGAATCCCCTCCGCCCCCATAAACCCATCGCGGAAATGTGGCATAATGCAGTTCTCGATTTGCTTTGGCGGCAATCGGTGGTTGCGGCTCCCCACAAATTGCTCGCTGGGACCTGGCGGGGGTGGGAACGCCGCCGCTCGGAGAGAGGGAGATTCGCGGCGGCAGGAACAAGGAACAGGAGTGTACTTTGGCGTGTCCGATTTGCAATAAACGCAAGGTGAAGCGGCTGTGCGTGGCGCGCGCGCAGAGCATCTGTTCAATCTGCTGCGGCACGGAGCGCGAAGTGACCATCGATTGCCCTAGCGATTGCGTGTACCTGGTCGCCAGCCGCGAATACGACTTGTCACGGCTGGAAATCGACTGGGCCAAAGTGCCCTTCCCGGAGGTGAGAGTCAAACGCGATTTCGCGGAGACGCACGAGGCGTTGCTGCTTGATATCGATTACGAGATCTGCCAGTTTGCCGCCGACTACCGCGAGGTGGTGGATACGGACGTCCTGGCGGCGCTCCAGACGCTGGCGGAGACTTACCGCACTCGGACGAGTGGGATTATTTACGAGAAGCCTCTGGACTACCCGCTGCAACGCGGACTGTATGAGGATCTGAAGGTGTCCATTACGGATTTCCGGAAAGATGAGGCCCAGCGTGTGGGCATGACGACCCTGCGAGATAGCGATATCCGCGACGCGCTGATTTTTCTCACCCAGCTTTGCGCCATGCACGCGAACGGGCGGCCCAAGGGGCGCGCCTATCTGGATTTGATCCGCTCGGAGTTCCCGAAGGAAGAATTCCAGAAAGCCGGGTCGAATATTCTGCTGCTGTGAAACCAGAAGTCAGGAGACAGGAGACAGGAGACAGAAGACGGGATTCGGCAGACGGTAGACAGGTGCGCAAGAATGGTTGTGTAACCGCGTATCTTCGGATGCCGCCGACCGGCTTCTGGCTCCTGACTCCTGGCTCCTGACTTCTTCTTTCCATGAGCCAAGTCGATCAAGTACGTGCTGCGGCCGACATCGTCAAGATCGTGGGCGATTATGTGAAGCTGCGCAAATCGGGCGCGAATTACGTGGGGCTGTGCCCGTTCCATCAGGAGAAGACGCCTTCTTTCGCGGTACATCCCGTCAAGCAAATCTTTCACTGTTTTGGCTGCGGCGTGGGGGGCGACGTCTTCAAGTTTGTGATGCTGATGGACAGCCTGCCGTTTCCGGAGGCACTGCGGCGCGTCGCCGAGAAGGTGGGCGTGCACCTGGAAGAGAGGGCCGGCGAGGAAACTTACGACGCCAACACCAAACTGCGGGCGGCGCTGATGAAGCTGCACGAAATCGCCGCCAAGTTTTTCGCCTCGCAGTTGGGGGCGACGGCGGAAGGGCGCATGGCGCGCGCCTACCTGGCCGACCGGGGCATGACGGACGAAGTGGTGGGCCGCTTCCGCATCGGCTATGCGCCGGGGGACGGGCAGGGATTGGTGCGGCAATTGGCCGGCACGGATTTTGAAAAGGAGGCCCTGGAGAAGAGCGGGCTGATCATCTTTGATGCCGAACGCCAACGTCCCTATGATCGTTTCCGGCGGCGCATCATCTATCCCATCGCCAACGACGCGGGGAAGGTTGTGGCGTTCGCGGGCCGGGCGTTGGGCGATGACCAGCCCAAGTACTTGAACTCGCCTGAGACGCCCATCTACACCAAGAGCCGGTTGCTCTATCACCTGGACCGCGCCGCGCATGCCATCCGCAAGCTTGATTATGTAATCTTGGTGGAAGGTTACATGGACTGTATCGCGGTGGCCTCGAGCGGGATCGAAAACGTTGTGGCGTCGTGCGGCACCAGCCTGACGGAGGGGCAGATTCGGCTGCTCGCCCGTTACACGCGGCGCGTGGTGGTAAATTACGACCCGGACACAGCGGGGATGGCGGCGGCGGAGCGCTCACTGGCGCTGCTGCTGGAAGCGGGATTTGAAGCCAAAGTGTTGGCCCTGCCGGGCGGGCTCGACCCGGATGCATTCGTTCGCAAACAGGGAGCGAGGGCGTATGGTGAGTTGCTGGCGAACGCGCCTTCATATCTCGACTACTTAACGGAGCGTGCCGCCAAGACCCACGATCTGCGCACCCCGGAGGGCAAAGTGGCAGCGGCCAACGCTGTCCTTCCGTACCTCATTAAAGTGCCCAACCCGATGCTGCGCGCCGAGTTGGCGGGGCGCCTGGCAGAGCGCTTGCGGGTGGATGAGCGTTTGTTGCGCGACGAACTACGGCGGGCGGCGGGCGAGAAGCGGTCGGAAGTCCGCGTGCAGGAAGCAGGGGCGCTCGAGGTCAACTACGCCGTCAAGCAGTTGCTCCGCATGTGTCTGCAAAGCCCAGAGATCGCGGATGTCGTCCTGCCCGTTTTGGAGGAGAGGGGTGCCCTTAGAGGCGAGGCTGGCGAAGGAGCTTTCGCTTGTCTAAGGGAAGCTCGCAAACGGGGAGAAGATCTGGATGTCACTAGGCCGGACCTAGGTCTCTCCGAGGCGGAACGTAAGCTCGTAATGGATGCACTCTTCATGCCTTTCGATCCGAAGAATGTCGAGGTCAAGAAAGTCGAGTTGTCGCGCTGTACCGACGAGTTCCTGGGTGAAAAGGCACGCGCCATGGGCCAAAAATGCGAATGCCCAAAGTGCCAAGCGAAGCGCGCCGCGTCCGAATTGATGAACGTGGAATCTGAGGAGGAGCAGGTGACCCCGGACGATAAGATGGTGGCGGTGGCCCAGGTAGCGATGGGTGCTCTCCGCTGCATTCTTGCGCTCGAAAATCGGCGAAAGCGGCAGAAGCTGAATCAGGAGTTTGAGGAGGCCAGACGCTTGGAGCAAGCGGATCGGATTAATGAACTCCAGAATGCTATCTCTAGACTTGACACTGAACTGCGAACGGTCGGTCCTTTATAAGGAGAAACGCCTGGCGTACAACGCGCTCTTCTGGCCGGGGGCACCCCCGAATCTGGAACAGGCCCGGGGTTATTTGCGGGCGCTCAAACTCCAGCGCCTCCAGCGCGAGCGTGATAAGCTGCTTCGGGAGATCGAAACTGCGGTGCAATCGCAAGATTCTGCCTGGCTTACGGATTTGCAGAGCGCCAAGTCCAATCTGAACAAAGAGTTACGAAAGCTAGCCCGGCCATGAAAAAATCGGTAATGTCCTAATTTGAACGTAGCGCCGCCATCTTGGCGGCTCAAAGCCGGCTGGAAGCCGGCGCTACACTTGAAATTAGGACACCACTAAAAAAATCCGGGCAGGGACAAACGAATTGGGGTATAATACATCTAATCTTGTGGAGCCGTAGAAAATTGACGGCTTATATCAAATTTGCTTCAGGGTTGCCCAAGGTGGCATCGCCGAGGTCGTGTGCGGCGTGTCGCCCATTTCCATTTCTAGGCGTGACTCTAGTCTGCTGCCCGTCGGGAGGCCATTGCTTTGGCGTTTGACGACAAGTTCGACCAAGTAAACAAACTGATCAGCCTGGGAAAAGAGAAAGGCTACCTGCTCTACGACGAGGTCAACGACCTCCTGCCTTCCGACGTCCATTCGGCGGAAGACCTCAGCGATCTCCTTTCCATGTTCGATAATGAAGGAATTGAGGTGGTTGATTCCCCGCGAGTCAAATCTTCGGAAGGCATTGCGCTGGATAAGACCGATGACATCAAGTCCGATGAAGCGGGCGAGGACGTTGAGCTGGACTTGACCCCCGGAGCGCTGGACAAAACCAACGACCCGGTGCGGATGTATTTGCGGGAAATGGGCACGGTGCCGCTGCTGACCCGCGAAGGCGAAGTGGAGATCGCCAAACGCATCGAGCGCGGCCAAATGAAAGTTCTCAAGGCGCTCTCCCGTTCTCCCATCGTGATTCAGACCCTCTTTGCCCTGGCCCGGCAGCTCAAGGCCGGGGAGAAATCCATCAAGGAAGTGGTGGTTTTTGATGACGACGAGCTGACCGAAGAGCGAGTAGCCCAGCGCTTGAAGGACGTGGTGGGCACCATCGATGAGATGGAGCGCCTCTTCAAGAAGCTGGGGCAGTTGCGGGGCAAACGCGACGCCATTCCACGCAGCAAGCGGCTGCGCGAATATCGCCGCTACAGTTGGGCGGTGGCCGAGCATCGCATCCTGATTTCACAATTGCTGCGATCGATCCAGTTCACCCACACGCAACGCAAAGCGCTGATCGGGGCAATCCACCTGGCGGTGGATGAAATGCGCCCGCTCGAGCGCGAGGCCAATCGCCTGGAAAAGCGCGTGGAAGGGACCCGCACCAACGGCAACCGCGATCTGCGCAAAGAGCTGCGTCAGGCTCGTACGAACCTGGGTGATTTTGAGGGTCGCATTCAGGCTACCACCACGGAGCTACGCCGCAGCTACCAGAGCATTGTGATGGGGGAGGAGCAGGCGGAAGCCGCCAAGCGCGAGCTGATTGAAGCTAACCTCCGGCTGGTGGTGTCGATCGCCAAGAAATACACCAATCGTGGCCTCCAGTTCCTGGACCTGATTCAGGAAGGCAATATCGGTTTAATGAAAGCCGTGGACAAATTCGAGTACCGCCGCGGTTACAAGTTTTCCACTTACGCCACCTGGTGGATCCGGCAGGCCATTACCCGCGCCATTGCTGACCAGGCGCGGACCATCCGCATCCCCGTGCACATGATTGAAACCATCAATAAGCTCATCCGCACGTCGCGCCAGCTCGTGCAGGAGTACGGGCGCGAGCCGACCTCGGATGAAATCGCCAACCGGATGGAAATCCCCGTGGTGAAGGTGCGCAAAGTCTTGAAGATCGCCCAGGAACCGATTTCCCTCGAAACCCCGATCGGGGAAGAGGAAGACTCGCATTTGGGCGACTTCATTGAAGACCGCGGGGTCATTTCACCGGCGGAAGCGGTCATCAATATCAATTTAAAAGAACAGACGGAGTCGGTGCTGAAAACCCTGACGCCGCGCGAGGAAAAAGTCATCAAGATGCGCTTTGGCCTCGACGACGGCAGCGAGCACACTTTGGAAGAGGTCGGACAGAGCTTTGCCGTCACGCGCGAACGCATTCGCCAGATTGAAGCGAAGGCGTTGCGCAAGCTGCGTCACCCCTCACGCAGCCGGAAATTGCGGGCGTTCCTTGATGCTACCCCGCGGGAGTAATGCTCCGGCCTGGGGAAAAACCGCCCCGATGCATCGGGGCGGTACCAGTTGAATCTATTCGTGTTACGGGGGGTCGGCACCCATGAAAAACTGCCCGTACTGCGGTTACACCAATTACGAGAATGCCACTGTCTGCCGCAAGTGTGATGGTTCCTTTGTGGTGAAGCGCGGCACTGTTTACCAAGGCCGAACCTACTGGATCGGCCCCGAACGCGCCAAGGCCCTTCGGAGCCGGGCGCTTTCCATGATCGTTCTGGGGCTGCTCATCAAGGTTTACTGGGGTGGCTACGGGCCTTGGCCTACCATTGATTTTCCGATCCTCGTAACCCTGCGCGCGTTCGGGGAGCCCCTGCTGCTTTTCGGTGGGGCCGGGCTTTACCTCTTCGGCTGGATTGCGGCTTACGTTTGATTCTCTTTTCTTGACCAAGCGGGTGGCCACGGTCAGTGCAGTCCTGACCGTGGCCTTTTCTTTCATGCCCGATACCCTAGCGGCAACGGCGCGTTGTTAATGCGAGTGAGGCGTGCCGCTACCGTTGCCTTGTCCAGAACAGAATTGTCCTAACTCGGCCGCCGCCAATCCTCCGACCCCTTCACCAGCCCTTTCGGCACGGGATTCATGTAAAGCTTTTCTAGCAAGCTATGCCTTCGCCATCCCAACGAAGAACCTAGGGTCAGAACTGCACTACTGCACTGACCGTGGCTAGCCGCTCTGAAGCCCCACCCTTCCGCAGTTCACCAAACGCGTCACAGCATCGTGAGAAATCCGGGTTAACGGCTCGGGATCAGCCGCAAGGTGACAAACGCTGAGGGCTTGCAGGTTAGTTCCATGGAGCCTTGATGGAGAGCAACCGGCGGCCCCGGCAAGGTTTGCTCGAGCAAGTTGGCATGCTGGGCTTTTTGCACAGGCAACCGCAGGGTCAACTGGACCCTTTCATCCTGGTTAGCGGTTTCGTATCCCCGTAGGACGAGGTCAACTCCTTGTTCGGCTCGCTTCAAGCCGGTCACCTCGAAATGGCCCTCGTTCACCGTCAGAAAACTGTGTTCGGGCGGCAGCACGCCGGCGTGTGCGTCCGTAGGAAGGACATGCAGTGGACTGTTAAAACTGTGCGCTTGCTCCACCACCCCACTCTCGGCCCAATTCCCCTCGTGCGAATACAAACTGTATTTGAAGGTATGGCTTCCCGTCTGTGCGGCCTGCGGGGAATAGTAACCCTTGTAGTTGGTAATCGAACGAAGGAGCATCAGATTGGCCACCCCGGACTCAATCTGATAGCCGCTCGTGCCTTGGTTCAAGAGGGCCACCCCACGGCCCGAACTCTCTAAATCGACCCATGTCTGCGCCTGATACATGCCGTCCGGACGCTCCGTGGCGGTGTTATTCGTTTCATAGTAAATCTTCATTCCTTTCTCACGGCGGAGCGGAAAGACCACATTCAATATTCCGTCGTGCCCCGGAAATCCCAAGAGGCTGGTTTCAAAGTCGACACGGGGCAGATCGTTGAACAACTTGATTTCCTGGGTGAGCCGCCCACCTAGGAACGGCCGTTCAATCCGCAACTGGGTGCCTAAAGCGTCGGTGATCTCCTGGAGGGAGTCGGGATGGGTCTGGCTGGTTCGAATCTTGGCGCCGGTGAAATGAATGGTTCCTTCGGTGTCAGGATTCTCTTCTTCGGCGAGGACCACTTCGTTTCCTTGGTAATGGCTTGTATCCAACAACTCGGCCCCGGTGCGGCGATCGATCAGGCTGGAGATATCGCCGGTGACAGGATCAAGGTGCAAGGAATAGAATCGGTTGCTGATCTCAGCCTTTGCCGGCTTCCAATCGGGAGCTTCCGCCTCCCCGGGAGCCGGTTCAATGTGGTAAAGGTGATAGCCCATCGGCGACACCTGATCCGCAACGAACTCGATAACCGCGTGCAGGCGCGAATGGGGGTACCACCGCTTGGTGGCGATAAGCCTGAATGGAACCTCGTGCCCTTGCGAGTTGAGGATGCGAAAATTCTGGATCTTCAAGTTGTCGAACGGGGTCTCGTAACGAGCCAATTCACTGCGGGGGTAGGATAAGGAATTGAAGACCAGGAAGGGGTCTGCCCCAACCTTCGAGGTGTTGATTTTCCGGGACAGGTAATACAGGGTCTCGGCCAGGGTGGATCTTCCTGTTTCCATCGCGCCGGCATACCGGCTTATCATTTCGTCATAAACCTGATCGTTGTTGTCGCCCGGCAGGACACCATGATCCTGGTTAAACAGAACCTTTTCCCAAGCCGTGCGGAGGCTTGCGGCGGGATAGGGAAGCCCGTAGAAGGAGGCGATGGTGGAGAATTTCTCGCTCGATTCCAGCGAGTCCTCCGCACTTCGCTCCGCAATCTTAGCTTCGATGCTCTGCGCATATTGACCGCGCAGATCCTGAATGTAGAGCGGTGGATTGAAGTCATAAGTGTAGGTGGGAAGCGCCACGCCACTCTTAAGGACGTCCTCAAAATAGCGGCGCGGTGTGGCGATAATGACGGACTTTATAGGAATGCCATCCCGTGCGGCGGCTTTCAAGACCAGTTCCTTGATTTGCGCGGAGGTCTCATTGGGAAAGTATAGATCGCGTCCCCAGGGGAGCATGATCTTGTCATTTCCTTCCAGGTTCTGTTCCACGTAGGTCCGCAAATGTCGATCAAGGTTTTCAGACTGGGTGGTGTAGGTTGCGGACTGCCAGTAAGCCAGCACCTTTGACCCCTCGGGGGATTCCCAGTAAAAGGGGCTTTTCACCGAGTGCACGAGCGCCGGCAGAACATCCCGGGTAAAAGCAAAGTACCGCAGCCCGGCCTGCCGGCTGAGTTGGGGCATTTGGGGGGTCTGCCCGTAGGTGTCAATATTCCAGGAGGTAAGGATGTTTGCTCCCAGGGCTTTCTCCAGCCAAGGCTTGGCCAGTAGGAACTGTCGCGTCAGCGACTCATAATCAGGTTCCGCAATATCGGGTTGCACGTACATGCCTGTTGCAACCTCAAAACGCCCTTCGCGAATCATGCGCCGGAGAAAAGTCCTGTCAGCCTCCCCAAGACTCTCCCAGAACGGTTTGAGAGCCGCCATTTCGTCCTGCGTAAATGCGTATTCCGAGTCCTGCTTCAGCATGCGTAGCGCCTGGTTCAGAATCTTGAGCACCATGATCTTCGTCCTGTCGTATGTCCAGTACCACTCCAAGTCGATGTGGGAATGGGGGACAACATAAATTGTGTAACCTTGCGGCGCAGCTTGGGGGTTGTGAGCAGGGAAAAGAACGCTGACGATAAGACAAACGGGACCGATGAAGCCGGTAAAGATCTTGCTAAACAAGGATCTTCTAAAAGGGTTTACCTCACGGGGCATTTGTACCTCCTGGTACGCACATTCTCGTGGCCTCCCAGCATGTAGCACAGGATGGCGACAAGCGCAAATGCTTGTTCCCCGAGGCGGAATGGTCTTGCTTCCATTCGAAGGAGTTGGTATTTTCAGGCTTGAAAGAAAAGGCCGCCGAGTCGTACGGCAGCGCGCCTTAAGTAAGCGCAGCCCCTCCGACCCCGCGCCAACAGGTGAATTCAATCAGGAGTGAATTATGGGCGAAACAATGATCGCGCCTCCCATGCCGGAAGAGCAACCGTCTGATTCTTTCCTAAGCCGTGCGATTGGAATGTTCATATCACCGGGGCGGACTTTCGAATCGATCGCCCGCCGGCCGGATTTCCTCGCGCCACTGATTACCCTGACGGTGGCATCCTATATCCTCATTGAAGCCATGCTGGAGAAAGTCGGCGCCGGGCGCATCATCCGGCAGTCGATCGAAATGAGTGGCAAGGCTTCCCAGATGACCCCGGAGCAAATTGACCAGACAGTTCAAAAGGTGGCGACGTTCACGGCCATCAGCATGCGCATAGGTGGCGTCCTGGGCGTGCCCATTTTTCTGCTCATCATCGCGGCGGTGGGCCTATTTGTGGTCAACGTCATCTTTGGCGCTTCGGCAAATTTCAAAACGTGCTTTTCGGTTGTTTGCTACGCCAATATGGTCCTCATCGTCTCGGTGGTTCTTGGCCTGGTGATGGTGCTGTTGGGCGATGTCGAGCAATTCAATGTGGAGAACTTCCTCCCCACCACCGTGGGATTCTTCCTGAACCCCCGGGAGACCTCGAAGCCGCTTTATGTAATCGCCAGTTCGTTCGACATTTTCCATGTGTGGTTCATCATCTTGACGTCGCTGGGGCTATCCGCCGCCACGGGGAAAAAAGTTGGGACGGTTGCGATTCTCCTCACTTACCTGGGGGTTTGGGTGCTCCTAGTGCTGGCCCACGCCGGCTGGGCCGCGATGATGGGAGAGCGCCGCGCGGCAGGGCCGCAAAAGAAAATCAAAAGGCAAAGGGCAAGAGTCAAAAGCCCTTGCTGACGGTGGCTGCCGGCTGGATGCGAGTTATGGGCACGGTATGGCCGCTAATCCTCACCCTATCGCAGCCCTGGGAGTGGGCAGGACAAATCCACAAACCCCATGCCCATCAAATTTGAAATCCTTGCTGAAGACAAAGTCACGCGTGCGCGCGCGGGATTATTGCACACGCCCCATGGCGTGATTGAAACCCCCATCTTTATGCCTGTAGGCACCGGCGGCACGGTGAAAGGCATGACGCAGGATGAGTTGGAAGCGCTGGGCGTGCAAATCCTGCTGGGAAACACCTACCACCTTTATCTTCGTCCCGGCCACGAATTGATCCGCGAGGCGGGCGGGTTGCATCGCTTCATGTCGTGGCCGCACCCGATCCTAACCGACAGCGGCGGTTTTCAGGTGATGAGCCTGAAGACCCTGGGCCGCGTAACCGAGGACGGGGTATGGTTCCGTTCGCACCTGGACGGCTCCTCGCATTTTCTCTCTCCCGAGCGCGCCGTGGAAATCCAATTGGCCTTGGGCTCGGATATCATGATGTGCCTCGACGAGTGCGTCGAATACCCGGCCAGCCATGAAACGCTCCAACGCGCCGTGAGTCTGACGGCGCGCTGGGCGAAGCGGGCGGTTAAAAGCCGGGATTCGGGGTTAGGGATTCGGGGTTCGGGCGAAATGCTAATCCCTAATCCCGAATCCCGAAACCCTAACCCCGCTCTTTTCGGCATCGTGCAAGGTGGGACGGACAAGGAATTGCGCCGCCAGAGCGCCGAGGCGTTGCTGGACCTGGATTTTGAGGGCTACGCCGTGGGGGGACTCGCCGTGGGTGAGCCCAAGTCGGAGATGTATGACACGGTGCAGTTTACGGTGGATCTCCTGCCGCGCGACCGCCCACGCTACCTGATGGGGGTGGGCACGCCGGAAGATCTGCTGGAGGGCGTAGCCCGGGGTATCGACATGTTCGATTGCGTCATGCCCACACGCAACGCTCGCAACGCCTGCGCCTTCACTTCCGAGGGCAAGGTCGTTCTTAAGAACGCCCGCTAT
>JBEKAD010000017.1:0-18044 GCA_050018435.1 Terriglobia bacterium | reverse complement strand
GTCGGGGGTGAGGGGGTCAACTCGGCGCCTTCACCGTCAAAAATCATGTGGGAAAGATCCCTTGTTTACAGCTCTACGGACCAGCTTTTCCGGACCCCCAGGGCCATCTCTCTCGCCGACTACGTCCAAGCCCGCCTCGCGCAACTTTCAACTTTCGACTGTCGACTATCGACTGTCTTTCTCACCCCCACTTACCTGAAGTCGGAAGGCCAGGCCGTCCGCCAGCCGGAATTCCATCACCTGTTCAAGCGCGTCCGCGACCGCCTGAACGCCTTGTGTACCTTCTACGGCCCCGGCCCCCGGCGCCGAGCGCCTGAGCAAGAACCAGGACATCCCCCGGCCCTTCATTTTTCGGCCCCCGCTTGATGCGCCGCCTGCCGTCATTTTGTGCGATAATCATCCCCGCTGGGTGATGACCTTGTAGAGGCGGGTTTACGCCGCCATTGCTGGATGATGACCTTCTGAGCGATGCATTGCGACAGCACGGAGGAAACGATGGGCTTGACAACGAACCGGCAAACAGTCAGCTTCGAAGAGTTGGCGTATTCGAACATGCTAACCTTGAATGCGCTAATTGAACTGATGGAGGAAAAGGGTCTAATGGACAAGAAGGATATTCTGGAGCGAGTCAAGCGACTCCAGGCCCAGCGACTCCAGGCCCAGAGCCAATCTAGCAAGACACCACACTAGCGGAGATTGGGAGGAAGATGAAATTTACCAAGTCTCAGCTCGATGCCATCGGTCACGGCGATACGAACCTCCAACTCATCGCCTGTGCAGGTTCTGGAAAAACGGAGGTGGTCGCACAAAGAGTCGCGAATCTCCTAAAAGCTGGGCTTAAACCCGCCAACATCATCGCGTTCACCTTTACTGATAAAGCCGCTGCGGAACTGAAAGACCGCATCGTCACCCGCTGCCGCGAGGCGATGGGTGACGTGTATGGCCTGGCCGAAATGTACGTAGGCACGATTCACGGCTTTTGCCTCGACCTTCTCATGACCGAGGTCCACGACGCGCTCAAGTTCAACGTTCTCAACGAAGTTCAACAGACCCTTTTCATCGACCGCCACTCTAAGGCCAGCGGACTCACCACGTGCACCGACCTCAAAGGCGCCCTGCTCAGGCGTTACCACGATACAAACCATTACCTGTCCGCCTTGAATATCATGCGGGAGGACGAGACAGACGCAAAAGCCCTCGCAGCCTCTCCGCTCCCGGCCGCCCTCGACACGTATCAGGCGCTTCTGAATGACCGATGCTACTTTGACTACTCGGAGATACTCAGCCGCGCTGTCGTCGAACTCACCACAAACAAGGGTCTTCGTGAGCATCTGGCCAAGCGTGTCCGCTGCGTGATCGTCGATGAATACCAGGACTTGAATCCCATTCAGGAAGCAGTCGTGTGGTCTCTCCACGAACTCGGGTCCCGTCTTTGCGTCGTGGGTGATGATGACCAGACCATCTACCAATGGCGCGGCAGCGACGTGGAAAATATCTTGACGTTCCAGAAGCGCTACCCCAAGGTCGGCCAAATCCGATTGGAGGAAAACTTCCGTTCGTCCGAAGGCATCGTCGAAACAGCTCGCAAGTTCATCGAGCAAAACACCGCCCGACTTCCAAAAAACATGAAGCCGACCGCCGCCCAGCCTTACGAACCCGGCGACATCTGCGCCATCCAGTTTGACAACCCCGACGCTGAAGCCAAGTATATTGTCAAGACGGCCCAAGCGCTCCACGGCGTCGCGTTCAAAGACCCGACTGAGGACGACACCAAACACGAACGCGGACTTGCCTGGTCCGACATGGCCATCCTTCTCCGCAGCGTCTCCCGCAACGCCGCCCCCATCACCGCCGCGCTCGATACCGCCAACATCCGCTACGTGATCGTTGGGATGAACAACCTTTTCGATACACGGGAGGCGCATGCCGCCAGAGAACTGTTCTACTACATGGCAGGCCGCGCGGCCTCAGACGCGACCACGGTGTTCAATGCTTGGACGAACGCAAACCTCGGCCTTGCTCCGGCCGACTTGAAACTCGCCATCGCAAACGTAACAAAATCACGCGCGGCCCTGGAGAATCCCACTGAACGCTTCGCCTTCTACTCCATCCAGCGCACCTTTACGACCTTTCTGGAGCAGGCCGGTGTCCGCGAGGAACGCATTCACGCACGCGGCGAAATCGTTTTCTACAACCTTGGCAAATTCTCGCAGCTAATTTCAGATTACGAAACTATCCACTACCACTCGAAGCCGAAGGAAAAATATGAGTCCTTCGGTAATTTCCTCAAATTCCACGCTCAGAATGCCTACCCTGAAGGCTGGCAGGACAACCAGTACGCCAACCCGGATGCCATCCGCATCATGACCGTCCATCAGGCCAAAGGAATGCAATGGCCGGTGGTTTTCGTTCCTGCGCTCATCAAGAACCGCTTCCCCTCCAAGGCGCAAGGCGGCCGAAGCGTGTGGCACATCCTGCCTGCGGCCGCCGTCCCCAAACAGGCTCGTTACCGCGGCACCATCGAGGACGAGCGCCGCCTGTTTTACGTCGCAGTGACCCGCAGCCAGAAATTCCTCCACCTAACTTATGCCCCCGTCCCCGGCAACCAACTCTTCCAGAGTCCATCGGAATTCTTGACCGATGTTTACGTGTCGAAGTATGTGAAGCGCAAGGCAACCGACTACTCTGCCCGCAAGCGTCTGCCGCCGACTCCTCGAAAAGGAGTCGCTAATGTCGTCTTTTCTTTCTCCAATGTGAAGTATTTCTTCGAATGCCCGTACCAATTCAAGCTCCGCATTCTGTACGGCTTCAACGCGCCAATCCATGAGGCCCTTGGCTATGGTCGCTCGCTGCACAACGCTCTTGCCGAAGTCCACGCCCGCGCTCTCGATGCCGACTACGCAACGCCCGGCGAGGCGGACACGCTTACCCAGCGGCACCTCCACACGCCATACGCCTACGAAAAACTTCGCGAGAAGCTTGAACAGGCAGCCGTGCGCGTCATCTCGGATTACATCAAGGACAATCAGGCTGATCTCAAGAACATCGAATTCTCCGAGAAGAAGATCGACATCGGCCTCGATGATGGTGTGAGCGTCGTCGGTCGCATTGACCTCGTCCGCCGGAAGGACACCGGCCAGACGACTATCGTTGACCTTAAATCCAACGACCGCGCCCAGCCCGAACAAATCACCGAGGCGCAGCTTCACATTTACGCCCTTGGCTATCAGGAACTAACCGGCAAGAACGCCGACCTTGTCGAAATCTACGAACTCGACGAGCGCAAGCGGAACGCGCGCGCAGTGGACGAGGACTTTATCAAAGACGTGAAGGCCGAAGTAGCGACGGCGGCCAAAGCATTGCGCGCCGGGACACTCAACGCAGACCCGCATCCCAAGAAATGCGCCTCCTGCGACTACTTAGGCATGTGCACCGCTGGCAAGCAAGTCGCCGTGACGAAGGCTTGAACAGGGAAGGAACTGAAATGGCGCGAAAAAACAAGACCAATGGCAATAAGGATAAGCGCGTGACACGTTACTCTTACGAAAACGTGATGGAACCTCGGACGCCAGAGACAGGTCACACTGCCTTGCTTCCTGCGGATGAGCAGGTCGTCACCGTGCCCATGGACAATGGCTGGTCAAAGGCGATAATGGTCGGAAAGCTGCCGGAAGGAGACGAACGACCCGTCGTACTCGACATGGACCCAGCGGCGGACCCGACATTGTTTTGGGCCGGTAAGCGAAATCACCGGCAAGTGCCCATTCTCCCTTTGCAGCGCAACGAAATAGTTTCCGATTCCCGTATAGCCCAAATCGTTGCGCGCGCCCGCAAGGCTGCGGAAGAGACCGCCCCACAATTCTCCTTTGGCTCGGTATTTGCAGGCCTGGAAAAAACATTCCGCGAGTCGGACAAATCTAAACGCGTCGAATTCTACACGCACGAGGAAGGGTGGAAAAACAAACTCATCTGCGGTGATTCTCTCCACGTCATGGAGTCTCTGCTTTACTACGAGGCACTTCGAGGCAAGGTGCAAATGATTTTTTTGGACCCCCCGTATGGCATCAAATACGATTCCAATTTTCAACAGCGGGTCGACTCCATTAACAACGATGAAAAAGACCAATCGGACGACGTATTGACCATCAAAGCGTTTCGCGACACCTGGGTGCTCGGAGTACACTCTTACCTGTCGTATCTTCAGGAACGCCTCTATTTGTGTCGCGAGCTGCTAAACGACTCTGGCTCGATTTTTCTACAAATATCAGACGACAACGTGCATCGCGTCCGCTGTTTGATGGACGAGGTTTTCGGGGCTGACAATTTCATCGCTCTGATACCATTTCGCAAAAAGACGATGCCGTTCGGCACGACCTTCATCGAACAGATGGCGGACTTCCTTATTTGGTATGGGAAACAAAAGTTCACGGACAGTGGCACCCCTTCTACGAAGTTCTACCCTATCTTTCTGCCGCAGGATGTAGAGGGTGAATTTCACTACTGTTGGTATGAGATGCCAGACGGAACGCGTCAACGAATGACGCCGGAGCAGCTAAACAATCACAGTCTGTTGCCAAAAGATGCACGCGTCTATCGCGTCAAGTCTTTGGAGCCGTCTGGCCCGATGGAATCTGGAATGTTCCCATACAAGTTCGAGGGAAAGTCGTATCCGCCACCGAAAAACGGCTACGGCACACCACCTGAAGGACTGGATCGCCTTCGCGATGTGAAGCGGCTTCAGCCAGAAGGCAACAGGCTCACTTTTATTATGTATGCGGACGAAAACGCTTGGAGTCGTATAACGGCGCCGTGGACAGACACCGTAGGAGCCGACAACAAGAGATATGCGGTACAAACCAATTCAGAAGTCATCCGACGCTGCATGTTGATGACAACCGACCCCGGCGATATCGTGTTCGACCCTACCTGTGGAAGCGGTAGCACTGCCTCTGTAGCGGAATCGTGGGGCAGGCGTTGGATCACCTGCGACACGTCGAGAGTTGCCATAAACGTGACACGAAAGCACCTCCTCTCATCTGTTTTCGACCAGTACAGGACAAGAAACGGTGCCGTGGCATCCGGCTTCATTTACAAGAAGGTGAAGCGAATAACATTAGGCAGTTTGGCCAACAATCTTGAGCCGGGAGAAATCGAGCTTAGAGACCAACCCGACATTGACAAAGGGGCGATCAGGGTATGCGGTGCATTTGAAGTGATGTCGCTTGGGCGCTACTCAATTGAGGACTGGAAAGGATACGTCGCGATGGCTCAAGGTCAAGGAATGGAAGCACCCAAGCTGGAAAACTACATCGAAGTAATTTGCCGCCTTTACCGCAAGGATGCAGCGGTTCAGGGGGCGAGCGGGTTGATCCACGCAGTGTCGGAGTCCGACAAGGAAAAAATTGCGATTTCAGTTGGGCCACTCTCAGGTCGGGTTACCGCTAAGCAGATCGATGACGCAGTAAAGGACGCCGTTGCGTCCGGTATTCTCGAAACCCACATTCTAGGATGGGCGTTTGAATCCAATGTCAACGAAGTCAAAGCGCAGCTCGAAAAACGCGGAAAGGTCAAAGTCGAGCTCATTATGATTCGCCCGGACACACTGGCTGAGGGTTTAAAAGTTACCAACCCGGAAACCCTATTCTCGCCTCTCGCCATGCCCGACATCGAAGTCGCAGTGAAGAAGAACGGTAAAGAGCCAAAGGCGGTGGTTCGTCTCAAAGGCGTCGCTGTCTTTGACCGCAAGAATCGAACAACGGACTACAAGCAGGCCGACTCCGGTTACGTGTCCGCTTGGTATCTGGACGAGGATTATGACGGCGACTGCTTCATTGACTGTCAAATGTTCTTCGACTTCAAGAAGGCACCAAACCTTAAGGCGCTTGGCCTTGAGGTCGAACCCGGCGAATTCAAACTCCAAGGAGAATCGCAGTCCTTTCCGGTCCGTGGCTACAAGCGGATCGCAGTCAAAGTTGTGGATGTCTTCGGTAATGAGTCCACAGTTGTCCGCGAACTGTAACCGGAGCATCGCGCTATGGCCTACTTTGTTGACCGCGTAGTCGTTTGCGAAGCTTTCGAGGAGCCGGAGAACCATTATCAGCTCTTATCCGGCGGACGGTCGCAGCTTGTGAATGGCCGCCGTCCGTCCATGCGTTTCATGGCGTCCGCTACCGGCGCGCGCGGCGGTATCGGCGGCATCGTCGGGCGCGAAGCGACCCTGTTTGAGGACCTCTCCTCTTACTCGGAAAAGAACGATTTCGTTAACGAATTACGCGACGAGATTCGCGACTGGCGCGGCAAAGGCTATCCCGGAACAGCCCTCGTCACACGGCGCTTGCTCGAATGGTGGTTCGAGCGGGACGAGGAGCGTAAGGCGATGGGCAGGCGCTTCTTCTTCTGCCAGCAAGAAGCCATTGAAACCGTCATTTATCTATACGAAGTGCAGAACCGTCGAAAGATGCCGGAGACAGGCAGCCTTCTCCGCTACGCTTTGAAGCTCGCGACGGGCACGGGCAAGACGCTCATCATGGCCATGCTCGTCACCTGGTCAACCTTGCACAAGCGCAAGGTGAGCGGCTCTACGCTTTCCGCGAACTTTCTCGTACTTGTGCCAAACCTTACCGTTCGCGATCGGGTGAGCGGCGTTCCTCGCGGCGACGGCTTGGATCCGGCTGGCGAGAACAATCTCTACAAAGACTTCGACACGGTCCCGCCAGAATTCCTTGAGGAATTCCAGCCGAACATCATGGTCAAGAACTGGCAATCCATCCCGCTTGAAGGCACTCGCGATGACTGGATTGGCGACGAAGTCCTTGAGGAAGGCCGCTTCATCCCGGCTGCGGTCTTGCGCGCCATGCGACGCCGTGCCCAGCAAGACCCGAACGCCGTTATACAACGGATGCTCAAGAACTGGCGCGATGTCGTCCTGATCAATGACGAAGCGCACCACGCCTACGGCGAAAAGAAGTCGAGGAAAGGCGAAGAGCCTGAATACCTGAGATGGAGCAAGATTCTTGACCGCATCTCGAAGGCGACGCGCGTCAGTCTCGTCACCGATCTTTCCGCAACGCCGTGGTACGGCTCCGGCTCCGCAAAACCGGAGGGCACGCTCTACGAGTGGCTGGTGTCCGATTTTTCTGTCTACGATGCTTTCGAGTCCGGCTTGGTTAAAGTTGTCCGTCTGCCTGACCCGGACGAACAAGGACGCATTTACCTTGACCTTTGGGACTTGGTTAAAGGTGCGAAGACCAATGAGGAATACTTACGCGCGTGCAAAGGCGCAATTGCCAGCATCTACGCTTCCTGGAGCAGGGAATATCAGGAATGGGCACAGACGTTCGAGTTTGCCAGAACGATGCCCTGTCCAGTGCTGCTTTGCGTGGCTGACAATGCCATGCGTGCGGCCTGGCTGTTCGAGCATCTCACCAAGGAATACGAATTTCTGCGCAACCCCGATAACGAAGACCGGAAGGAATGGCACACCATCCAGGTTGATACCGGCGTGTTCGATGCCAACAAAGGCGTCGAAGCGACATTACGCGAGATCGTGAGCACCGTGGGCAAGACAGGTATGGCCGGCGAAAGAGTGCGCTGCGTCGTCAGTGTGCAAATGCTCACCGAGGGTTGGGACGTGAAAAGCGTCAGCCACATTCTCGGCATTCGCGCTTTTGGGTCGCCGCTTCTCACCGAGCAAATCATCGGGCGCGGCCTGCGGCGCACGAATTACGATGTGCTAAACCAGCCGCTTGACGAGCGTCCCGAAGGCTACGAAGAAACGGTAGACGCCTTCGGCATTCCATTTATTGGCTTCCCCGTGCAGAAACGCAAGCGCTCCCGGACCGGGTCCTGGCAGAACAAGCCGGTCTGGATTGAGACGGACGCGAAAAAGGCCAAATTCCAAATCCGCGTTCCAAACGTCCGTTCATGGGCGGTAGGCATCACGAGACCTCTCAGTCAGGTCATCCATGTCAGCAAACTACCACCAACCCTCGCCAATCCGGTTGCTGAAGTAACCGTCCGCCCGGTTGTGGGCGGCAACCCTCAAGCTGTGATGACCCTCGATGAGTTTCGACGAGAGTGGCCGCTTCTCCGCACTTCATTCTTACTGGCCGAGGAGCTTTACGAAGCCACTAACCCCGGCAGCGCGGCGGATTTAGGCATCGGCCCCACCTACGATGAACTCTTAGAAGTGACCCGCGAATACATCCAAACCCGCGTTACATATCCCAAGAATGGCGACCAGCGCGACATTGGTATTTACAACTGGCGTTTGCAGGCTCGCGACCTGCTGGAAAATGCCATCCGTGGTGCCTCCGGTAGCGGCACACAGGCCGTGCCGATTCTTGCCGCTCCTGAATGGCTTGATTCTCTTTTTCTGAAACGCTTTCAGTGGACAGGGATTCCCGCAGACGGCAAGAAGGCGCACACGAGCAAGGTCCCTTGTCACACCGATCTGGAAAAGAAGTTTGCCGACTTTCTCGACTCCTGCAAGGATGTGCTACGGTATCTGAAAAACGAACGTTTCGGATTCTCGGTGACGTATTACGAAAACAACCGCCCTCGCCAGTTCTATCCTGACTTCATCGTGGCCGTCCGGAATCGTGACGGGTCTGAGACTATGTGGCTTGCGGAGACGAAGGGTGAGATGCGTACGAATGTCACCTTGAAAAATGAGGCGGCGAAGCTATGGTGCGAAAAAATGAGCGCCACGAAGTATGGCCAGTGGCGCTACCTCTTTGCCCAGCAACTCAAGCTCGAATCCGCCCTCGCGAAGGGAATTGACACCTTCGCCGGTCTGGCGAAAGAGCTAGGCGCGGTGACGCCATGAAAGGACTCCTCGAAAGACATCCCCGGCGAAGAGGGGACGGGAAGGACGAAGGCGGCAGTAGGCAGTCGGCAGTAGGCAGTAGGTAGAATAGGAGGGCAGGGCGGAATTGTCTGAGATTACGCTGACCGCCGAGGGCCGGCGGCTGTTTCCCCGACGAAGACGGGACGGGAACAACAGGGGCTAGGGGTCAGGCGGCGGGCAGTAGACAGTAGCCGGTAGACAGTAGACAGGATGCTGACTCCTGACTCCTGGCTCCCGAAGGTGACTGACAACTGACCACTGACGACTGACGGCTGTTTTCCCGACGAAGAGGGGACGGCAAGAACAGGGGTTGGGGGCTCGGGGTTAGGGATTAGGGAAAGACAACTGGCCACTAACCACTGGCCACTGACAACTGCTTTTCTACGGTCGATTCCGAAGGGCGGCCCCCCAACGGGCTACCGGGCTTCAGCTCGCACCCCCTTTCCATAAGCGCGAGCCCCTAAAACCCCGACTCCGCCTTTTTTTGCGTCCGCTTCAGTAAAATTCTGACGAAAGGCAAAATTTTGTGCTTGAGAAGGTTTACCCTAACCCGTCTGCGGGCGTGCCAGCAAAGAGACGCCAAAATGCCGATCGGTCCGGCTAAGTGTATGAAAACAATACAGAAGAATCTAGACATGAGAACGGCATTTCAGGCTATATCATTGAAAATAAACATCTTACAAGCTAATCGTGCGAGCATTTGTGGTAAATTTTGGGCATTTGCGGATTATCCACTATGGAAGGGCAGGATGGGGCCACGCCCGAAAATCGCAAATCGAAAATCGCAAATCGCAAATCAGCCGATCGCCCGATCACCGAATCACCCGATTCTTTCACGGGAACGTCTGTTCCGGATGTAGCCGTTCCAGGGCTTGGCTTGCGGCGTGGTGGACCGCTTTGTTCACTTCGGAATTGTTCCCCGCGGTTCTTTGATAGACCTGGCGGTAGATTTCCTCGCCTTCTTGGGGTCTTCCCAGGCGGTAATGCAGGCTGCCGATGAGCATCGGCCAGAGCGGGTTGTGGGGAAATTCTTGCTGCAACTCACCGAAGAGGTGCAGGGATTTCTCGAACTGCTTTTCGTTGGCGCGCGAGTAGTCCTTGGCGAGATAAAACTTCGCTTCCGGCCTCCCCAATTCGCCCTTCTCGGCGCAGAGCTGGAGTTGCTGAAGGCCTTCCGTGCGGCTGCCGCCCGGGAGCCCTATGAACACGCTCAGGATTTTAACGATGGCCGGGAGCGTGTCGACAAAGTAGTTGTAGATGCCGACGCCCAGATAGGCGTCCGTGAGGCTGGGATCGAGCGCCAACGCCCGGAGGAGGTGCGAGCGCATCTTCTTCCCCGCCCGAGCGGTGGACAGATCCCGGTCGTGCAAGCCTTCCAGCCGTGCGCGCAAAGCATAGGCGAAACCCTCGTAGAGATGGCTGCGCGCAAGATCCTGCCGCAGGTGAATGCGGGCTTCGGCTTTACGAATCGCCACGTTATCGAGGTCTTCGAAGTGGGAGTCGTAGGGCGTGGCTTCCATGTTGGCGACGTCGAAGACATCAGGATCGATCAGGTTGGCAGAAACATAATAGATCCTCCACCAGGTGGCGTTGGCTTCCAACACATAGCCCAGAGGTGACGCCGGGTCTTTCTGCTCGATCTGCTGGAAGACACCGATAGCGCCGTCGAGGTCGCCGTCCATCATCATAGTGAGGCCGCGCGCAGCGTAGTGACGGTCGTCCTCGTCGATGGGGTGGTGGGGCCCGGCCAGCGCGGGGCGGGCGGCCGCGAGGCTCGACGCCAAGATAGAAGTTGCTAGCAGAACTATCTTCATCATCACGCTGGGTTCCGCATGGAGCTGCCAGAGAGGAAACCATTTTACACAGTGTTGCCCGTAGCCCCAAGGATTTTTCAGAGACTCCGATTGTCCGAAGCGCTCGGCATGCGCGCCGGACAGACGAAGTGGTTTGAGATTTCCAAGAAAATTGAAGACCTGATGATCCGCGAGAACAACGGAGAGCCGCCCCCACAGGGACGGCTCTCATGCCTTGGGAGGAGGGAGCACTACTTGTCCTTCCGAAGGGTCTTGAACTTATCCTGAAGCTTCTTGGCTTCCTTTTCCTGGTCTTTATTGGGCGTGTCTTTCAAGAGAGCCAGAGCAGCTTTCAAGGACTCTTCGCCTTCGTTGCAAAGGGTTATCAGTTTCTGCGGGTCGCGCCCGTGGTGGCGATCGAAGACGACGGCGCCTTCCGCAAGTTCCGTGGCGAGGAAAATGGCGAAAGCCGAACCCTCGAGTTGGGTGGAACCGCTGGCAAGGGCCCTGCGAGCTTTTGCCCGGTCACCGGAAACCACATCGGCAAGCGCATCATCGATGCCTTTGCGCAGCGCATCCGCCGCCGCGCTGTCTTGCTGGTCAGATTCGAGCCAACCACCTTCTTCGACGTGCGCCAGCTCTTTTATTTCGGGAGGGCCTTCGGTGGTGGGGAAGCTTGCCTCCAAAGTCAGCTCTTGGGCGATCGCCCCGTCCGGAGCGAGCTGGTGCGCTGTTTCGGCCAGATTCAGCGCCGCCTTCGTGGCGGCCTCGAGATTGTCGTGGTGCAAGCGCAGATACTCGGAGTGGAACCGCGGGTTCTTGGCCTTCTCAGCCCCTCGGCTGTAAGCCTCGGCCAATTCCTTGGTGGACTTAAGTTCGCCCGTGAAAATCACGGCGCGCAGCACCCGCGCGCGCTCCGTGGAATCGGCGGGCGGCGTAGCGGTCGCCAGCTTATCGGTGAGTTCCAACGCTTTGTCCGGTGCGCCGCTCTTGAAAGCGTCTTTCGCGCGGTCATAGGCACTGGTCTTGGTCTGGGGGGCAGGGTTGTTGGCGGTGGGCCCGCAGCTTACCAGAACAACTCCGGAAACAACGATCAAACCAAACAAGCGAAGACTTCGGGAGAATGAACGAAAACAAGGAAACATTGCGAGACCTCCTGGGGAGGGTGGCACTGTGTGCGGATGGCATCGCCACGGTGGGGCCGGCGCGATGGACCCCCGCCACTTGATTTGCCAAGACCGCTGCTCAAGCGCGAAGGAGCTTAAGCTGAACAGCCAGCCTCGGCAGCATAGCGCCGTCACTATAAGTCAAGCCGCAGGCGAATTCAATAGCAAGCTTGCCGGGTCCGGCAAATGCCTCGGCGCTGGGTGCGCACCCCCCACCAAGGAGTCGAAGAGCGCAGAAGGCGTTCTTTTCTGTAATACCCACCGCAGCGATGGCGCAGGCGGCGCAGATTCTTAATGCTGTGAACTGGAGATTTCAAATTGGAGATTTGAAATACGTCCGCAAGCCCCATGTGGAGATGCTCCATCGGGAGATTTGCTGGCAGTGAGCCTTTTGGGATTTCGAATCTGAGATTATAAATACGGCCGCGGGCGGGCCGCAGGGGAAAGGTTCGCTCTCAGCGGGAAACCGTGAGAAAATTCCCGGTTAGGATGCGAAGCGCTTTCCGCCAGACGTCGACGGACAAGGCGGGAGAGCCGCATTCAGGGCAAATCCCTTAAGGGGGTGTTGCGGCCATGGAAAAAGTAACTCGCCGAGAGTTTCTGACCACGGGAGTCGCGGCTACGGCGGGGAGTGTGGCAGCGCGGGGAAGTTCCTCGCGGCCTTCCGCCCGTGCCCTTGATCGCCCGCCGAATGTTCTCCTGATCATGTCCGACCAGCACACGCGGAACGCGCTGGGCGTTGCCGGCAACCCGGTGGCACACACGCCGAACCTCGATGCTTTGGCCCGCAGCGGTGTGCGTTTTGACGACGCCTATTGCACCTTCCCGGTTTGCGTTGCCTCGCGGGCCTCGCTCCTGTCCGGTTTGTACACGCATCATCACCAGGCGTACGACAACGCGCAGCCGTGGCCGTTCCACGTTAAGACCCTTGCTCACTACCTGGGTCACGCCGGTTACATGACGGGCGCCATCGGCAAAATGCATTTCGTTGACGCGCAGACGCATGGATTCGACTACAAGCTGGACTTCAACGATTGGTACCAGTACCTGGGTCCTAAAACCAAACTCCGGGCGGAAGAAATCATTGACCCTAATTCCGGCTCGGGACTCCCCCAGATTGACGACCTGTGGCGCGAGTCGGGCGATCCCTGGACGGGATTCATCGAGCGCGACAACCGGGAAGGCTATACAGCGGTCGGCCGCATTTCGGCGCTGGCCGAAGAAGATCACTTTGAGACTTTCGTGGCGCGCGAGTCCATGCGCTTTTTGCGCAATCATGGGAAACAGCGACCGTTTTTCCTGATCAGCTCTTTCCTCAAGCCGCACGATCCCACCACGCCCGCGGAGCGCTTTGCCAAGATGTTTCACGCGCCCGACATGAAGCTTCCGGAGACGTGGGGGAAAGTAGACCTGGCGACGGTCCCCCAGGGGATTCAGAGCAGGATCCATTACGATTCAGGCTGCCCGGAATTGCGCTTTCCGGAAGCGGCCAAGTTGCACATCGCCTTGTATTACGCCAGCCTGGCGCAGACGGATGACAACATCGGCAAGCTTTGGGGGACGCTCACCGAACTCGGCTTGGATGAGAACACCATCGTACTTTACACGTCGGACCACGGCGAAATGTTGGGGGAACACGGACTGTGGCAAAAGTTCGTTTTCTATGAGCCCTCCGTGGGCGTGCCGCTTCTCTTCCGTGTTCCCGGCGTGACCCCGTCCAATGCCCGCTGCACCACCCCGGTCAGCCTCGTGCAGATGGTTCCCACGTTGCTCGAACTCTGCGGCGTTCCCACCCCCGCGGGACTGGATGGCGCCAGCATCACGCGGCTCCTGCGTGAACCAAGCGCGGAGATCGGCAGTACGGTATTCGCGGAGGCGGCTTTGAAGACCAGACACCCGGGTTCCATGATTCGCCAGGGCCGTTACAAGTATTCCTACTACGTGGGTGACCTCGACGAACTATACGATCTTCACACTGACCCTGCGGAAATGAAAAACCTCGCGGCGCTTCCGGCCTATCGCGAGAAGCGTGACGAACTCAAGAAGCAATTATTCGATTGGCACCAACCAGAAAGCGAGATCGCGTAGATTCGCAAGCGTCCCGCCGCATCGTTGCCTACACGTCCTGACCTCCGCACAAGCGGAGTATCGTGTTCAGAAGAGACCGTAATTCAGGGCAGGCGGCGGCTGAATCCAGAAGGTTGTTTTCGCGCAGAATCCGGTCTGCGTCTCTCGGTTTAACGTAGAACCGGTTACGGTGGCCTGCCCTAAAGATCTCGTGGATTCGATCTGAAGGTGGCCGGGTGTGATTGACGGTCTCGGGCGAACCCCCCGGAGGTCCCATATTGTGTCCCGCCAGGCGTTGGATGGTGCTCCAAAACGGAAGCAGCCACGCTTCAAACTCATATTGGGCGGCGTGCGGAAAGAATTTGTTGTTATCGCCGACCCACGTCCGCATTTTGCTTTTCGCATCCTGAGCATCTGTGAAGGCCGTAGTTCCAGTGTAGACGTCGGTTAGTGCAATCACGGCGTCGGCTGGCGGCTTCCCAATTCGCAGGAGGCGCTCTACCTCCCGTTTTAGGCGTTCGCCGGAGGGTATGCGGCCGTCATACGGCTCGGGGTCGAGGCGCGGCATCCTTCCCGGGAGCCGTGGTTCCAAAAAGCGGCGAAGATGCGGAAGAAAAACCCGTTCGGTTTGTCCTTCGATCAGGAGAGCAATCTTCACACGCGCCCTCCCATGCGCCCCATGCGCCAAACCTCGTCCAAGGTGTACTCGGTCAGCCACTCGTCCAAATCCATGCGGTTCGCCCAAGTGAATTGAGCCATCCCGTCATCCGCAGAATCGATCACGACGACTTCGGCGGGCTTCAGGACACGCACGAGACGGTCGGAATGTGTGGCGACGACCAATTGTGTATGGTTCGCAGCTTCCCGCAAGAGTCCGGCAAGGAGGCTCAGGAGTTCGGGATGAAGACTCACCTCGGGTTCGTCGAGTAGCGTAACGGCCGTCAGACCGGGACTTCCAAGAAGCGTGGCGAGCCACAGAAAGCGTAACATGCCTTCCGACAGTTGATGCATATAGAGGGGCTTCGAGAGATTCTTGTCCCGCCACGTCATGGCCAGTGTGCCCGCTGCAACCGGCGGGAAATCCAGGCGCTCGAATGCCGGGTAGGCAGCGTGCAGCGAGTCTTCGATGGCCTCAAACCGGTCGCGATCCGTTTCCCGCAGGTCGAACAGGCAGGAGACTAGGTCCTCCCCATCTTTTCCGGGTAAAGGGGCGGGCCGCATCGGTTGGGGTAGGCGCACAGGGGAGCGTTGTTCCACGTTTAGGGCGTGATAGAACGTGGAAGAAGCGAGCTTTCTGCGAAAGTCCTCGGGCTCTCGATACATCTTAGGAACTTGAGAAAGCGACGTTTCGAGCAGGTTGTGCTCCCAGGTTGGGCGCACATGGCGTCCTGAACTTGGATCGAAATACACCACGGACGGGCCTTCGGATGCGATGTGCAGGAATTCATTGGTTATTTGCCGTTGACCTAGAATTTCTTCCGCGATCACATAGGCCGTGCCCTGCGGCTTGAGGCGCAAAAGGTAATCGAGCGGCGCCTGACCGTGGACGCCCATCGAGAGTCCGACCGAGAGATCTTTCGCCCGATCGTAGGTGATCAACGCTGGAAGCCCGGAAAAGTCGCTGATGGTTTTACTAAGTGAGCCTTGCGCGGAGCTTGCCAGGAGGGAGAACACGTCCAGTAGAGAGGTCTTGCCAGTTCCATTCGCTCCGATCAGAACTGTCAGGGGACGCAACTCAAGTTTGACGTCGCAAAGGCGTCGAAAGCCTTTGACTGAAATCTTCTCAAATCCGCCTATACGGTTCGTGTCCGAATCTCCCATGTTGTAAACCTCGGTTCCAAGTGCCTCCTCTATCCGTGCTGGGACTCACAGTGTGTAGCAGGGTAGCTGAAATCACCCCAGACCGGCAAGCGACAAACTTCCAAATACCACCACTACCCGTGCTCACCGCGCCTTGATTTCGGTCCAGTAGCGGTCGTAGAGGGAGATGACGGGGCCGAGGTCGCGCATGAACTCGCAGCGGGTGAGGGAAGCGGGGTCGGGGAAGACAGCGGGATTGGCGAGGAGCCACGGGTCAATTTCCCGCCGATCGTAGCGGTTGGGGGTATTGAAGCCGCAGTCGTTCACGAACCGCGCCGCCACTTCCGGGCGATGGAAGTAATTGATGAAATCTTCCGCCAGTTGCGGGTGCGGGGCGTGGCGCGGAATGCAGGCGCAGTCGACGGAAATCGTGCCGCCTTCCTTGGGGATGACGTAACCAATGCGCGGCTCGTCGCGCATGACGAAGGTCATGTTGCCGTTGTAGGCTTGGGCGATCCAGGCGTCGCCGGCGGCGAGGTCCTGCTCAAAGTTGGAGCTGTTATAGCCCTTCACCAGGGGCTTCTGGCGCAGCAGCAGATCGCGCGCCTGCCGGACCTGGTCAGGGTCGGTGGAATTCAGCGAGTAGCCGAGTTTCTTGAGCGCCATGCCAAAAACTTCGCGCGTATCGTCGAGCAGCAGAATGTGTCCCGCCCAGCGCGGATCAAACAGCGCGTTCCAGCTATCGATGTTCTCCTTGACGAGGTCGGCGCGATACGCGAGCCCGGTCGTTCCCCAAGCGTAAGGCACGGAGTATTCGTTGTGCGGGTCAAAGGGCAGCCCCAGGAAGCGCGGGTCAGTATTCGCCCAGGCGTTGGGCATGCGCTGCTTCGCGAGCTTGGCCAGCAAACCCTGCCGCACCAGAATTTCCACCATGTAATCGCTCGGGACCACCAGGTCGTAGTCCACGTTGCCGGCCTGCAACTTGGTCAGCAGCGCTTCATTGGAGTCGTAGAGGTCGTAGTTGACCTGGCAGTGATATTCGCGCTCGAAGCCGTGAATGACGCGGGGGGAGATATAAGACGACCAGATATAAATGTTCAGTTGCGGCAGTTGCGCGCTCGCCCGCCAGGTGCGCGCCACCACCGGAGTAACCATCAAAAGGAAAATCGCGCCCGCGCTGGCCAGCGCCGTGCGCAGCTTCATCGAGCCACGCTCCAACCTTTGGGCAACGAGGACGAGCGGAATCGTGGTGACGAGGATGATGGTGGAGATGGCGTTGATCTCCGGCGTGATGCCGCGCTTCAGCCGCGAGTAGATTTCGAGCGGCAGCGTGGTGGAGCGAACGCCCGCCACAAACGAAGTGATGAGGTAATCATCGAAAGAAGTAGTGAAAACCAGCAGGGCGGCGGAAAGAATCGCCGGGGCGGCAATGGGCAAGGTGACGCGAAAGAAGGTGGTCCACTCGTTCGCGCCCAGATCCAGCGCGGCCTCCTGAAGGGAGCGGTCCGTTCCTGCCAGCCGTGCTCCCACCACGATGATGACGTAAGAAATGCAAAACGTGATGTGGGCGATGATGATGGTCCACAGACTCAGTTTCAAGGTCAGCAGGCTGAAAAAAATGACGGTGGCGACAGCAATCACGATTTCCGGGATGACCAAGGGAAGATACACCACGCCGTCGAGCAGCGCTTTGGCGCGCCGCTCGGGCCGTGCAAAGATGAGCGCTGACATTGTGCCGAACACCACGCAGGCCAGGGTGACTCCGGCCGCCACCACCAGGCTGTTCTCCAGCGATTGAAAAATCTGCGCATCGCGCCAGAGGACGGCATACCACTCACCTGTAAAACCCATCCAGTGAGCGGAGAGTCGCGAGCGGTTGAAAGAATAAACCATCAGCACAAAGATGGGCGCGTAGAGAAACAGGTAGACGGCGGTGGTGGTGATGGAAAGTTCCCAGCCGCGGCGGCGCGCGCCTGTCATCAGAACATCCCCCCGGTCGAGTGTTCGCTCTTCCGTAGTCCCGCCGCCACCAGCGCCAGGACCACAAACGTCAATAGAAACGCCACCGCCGAGCCGAAGGGCTGATCGCGCGCTACGGCAAATTGGTTCTGGATGAGGTTCCCGACCATCATGGTGCGAGCGCCACCCAACAAATCCGGGGTGACGAAGGCGCCGACGGAAGCGATGAAAACCAGAATCGAGCCGGCCACCAGGCCCGGGGCGGAGAGCGGCAGGGTGACTCGCAAGAAGGCGGGCCACCACGGCGCGCCCAGGTCCTCGGCGGCTTCCAGCAGTGTGGGGTCCAACTTTTGCAGCACCGCGTAGAGCGGCAGAATCATGAAGGGCAATTCGCCGTTAACCAGCCCAATC
>JBEKAD010000016.1:0-18226 GCA_050018435.1 Terriglobia bacterium | reverse complement strand
AAAGCCCCCCCTTTTTTCCCGCGAACAGCCTCTACCCAATCCTCCTGCCAGTGGCAAAACCAAGAAATAGTCCATCAATCAGCCGCAAACCAGCCCTGGGCGGACGGTTTGCGAAATCGCTGCGGCGACCCCAAAAGGTCTTGACTTATTACAAGCTTGTTATATAATTGAACTCGCCATGAGAACGCGGGATTTGAAAGCTGAGCGGCGAAGGCACGGCTGGGGCCAAGTGGAAGCGGCCGCGCGCCTGGGTGTGTCCCAACCTTATCTGGCCATGCTGGAGAACGGAAAGCGTCAACTCACCCCCGCTTTGGCGCGCAAGGTGGTTGCGGCCTACGGACTTCCGCCTACGGAACTGCCTGTGCCGTCGGCATTCACGGAAAAGGCTGACGGGCAACGGTTGGTTGAGGATCTGTCGAAACTCGACTACCCGGGATTTGCTTATGTTCGCACGCAGGTGAGAAGTAAGAACCCCGGAGAGGTTCTGCTTAGCGCTCTGGCGCAAGAGAATCTGGAGGGGAGGGCGGCCGAAGCGCTGCCCTGGCTGCTCCTGCGATATTGGCACATGGATTTCGGCTGGCTGGTGGTGGAGGCGAAGAAGTTTGACCTCCAAAATCGTTTGGGATTTGTGGTCAACCTTGCCCGCCAGCTTTCCGTACGAGGCGTGGAAGCGGAGCGCACAAAGGCTCTCGCGAGTTTGGAATCCTTGCTGGAACGTAGCCGGCTGGCGCGTGAAGACTATTTCTACCGGGCTCCCCGCAACGACCGGGAGCGGCAGTGGCTGTTCGAGAACCGGCCGGATGCCGCGCGGCACTGGAATTTGTTGTCAGACCTGCGACCCGAGCACTTGCAATATGTCGCCTAACAACGAAGCAAAACTCCCTTCACCTTGGGACCGGTTCCTGGAAGAACTTGACGGGCTCCTCTGTGAACAAGTTCACGTGCATTGCATTGGTGGATTCGTGGTCAGCCTTTTTTACGGACTGCCGCGACCAACGGGGGATGTTGATTATTTTGCCGTAGTACCCTATAGCTGTGTGGACGACCTACAGGCATTGGGGGGGCCGGACTCGTTGCTGGCGAAGAAGTACAAGCTTCATTTGCAACATTTTCCGGCTATTTCCCTACCAGAGGACTACGAAACGCGGCTCTCGGAGATGTGCCCCGGTCGGTTCAAAAACCTGCATCTTTACGCCCCCGACCCATACGACTTGATTTTGTCCAAGCTCGAGAGAAACAGCCAGAAGGATCGTGATGACGTGGCTTTTCTGGCGGAAAGCCTCCATCTCAGCCCTGAGTTGCTGCGCGAACGCTACAAAAGAGAACTGCGTCCGTACCTCGCAAATGAAGCCCGGCATGACCTTACCCTCAAGCTCTGGGTCGACGTTTGCTTCGAAGGGCCTCCGCTTGAACCTTAACCCTCGACGGAGCTCGCAGTAAACGACCGGCTTTCCCGGAGATAAGCACAAGGTGTTGCCACTTGACGGTTAGTCGCGAAACCGGATAAAGGGCCCATCACGTTTAGGGCGCCCGAACGGGTTTCGCGGAGATAGCTCCTGCCTTGTCGCCCAGCGTCTACCGATGAGTCCGCAGCGTCAATCCGAAATTAACTATGCACAACGCCCCCGTAAACAATCCATTTGGGGTATGATGGCGAACTTCATGTTTGAGGTGTCAGGTGTCAGGTGTCAGGTGTCAGGTGTCAGGAAAGGGCGAAACTCGAAATTCGAAACTCGTCAGCACTCCACTGAATTCCCAGTTTCGAGTTTCGAATTTCGAGTTTCGAGCTTCCTCTCTGGGACCTGATACGTGTAAAGGAGGACCGCTATGTTTCGATCATATTCCTTCCTCAGAGTTTTTGCGGTCGCCGCTCTTTTGGCTTTGGCCGCCGTCTGGGCCGTGCCATTGGTTCGGGCTGCGGAGGGCCCGTTGGCTCCCGTGAACTTGCGTTGTGAATACCTGAAGAATCCGGTGGGAATCGACGTGCGCCAACCACGATTCGCCTGGGTGCTTCATCACACGGAGCGTGCGCAGGTGCAGTCCGCCTACCAGGTGCTGGTGGCTTCCACCCCGGAGTCGCTGGCCCAAAACAAAGGTGACGCCTGGGATAGCGGCAAGGCCGCATCCGACGACTCGACGCAGGTGGTTTACAACGGCAAACCCCTGGAGAGCGATCACTCCTACTGGTGGAAAGTCCGCTACTGGGATAAAGGCGGGAACGCCAGTGACTACAGCCAACCGGCGAGTTTCGACGTGGGGCTGCTCTCTGCGGATGACTGGAAGGGACAATGGATTGGCGGCGCCAATCAGTTACGGCAGGAATTCACCCTGGCCGAATCCCCGCGCCGCGCTCGCGCTTACATTTGCGGGCTGGGTTACTACGAACTGCGCATCAACGGCAAAAAAATCGGGACGAATTACATGGATCCGGGCTGGACGACGTTTGAGAAACGTGATCTGTACGTTACTTACGACGTTACCGCGAACCTCCACCGCGGCGCCAACGCGGTGGGCGTGATGCTGGGTGAGGGCTGGTTTAAGTCTCGCGTGCTGCTGCTGCAAATGGACATCGAATTAGCCAGCGGCAAGCACGTGAGCGTGACGAGCGGCCCCACGTGGAAGGCTAAGAACGGCCCCATCGTGAGCGACAGCCTTTATGATGGCGAAGTCTACGACGCGCGGCTGGAAACGCCCGGCTGGGACCTGCCGGGCTTCCAAGACGACGGCTGGAAACCGGCGGAAAGCGTGAAAGCTCCCGGAGGCGTGCTTTCCGCGCAGATGATGCCGCCCATCCAGGACGTGGATTCCATGGTGCCCATTGCCTTGACCAATCCGCAGCCCGGCGTTTACGTGTACGACATGGGGCAGAACTTCAGCGGTTGGGTGGACCTGCACGTCAATGGACCGCGTGGGGCGCAAGTTCAACTGCGCTTTGCTGAGCTGCTTTATGACACGGGCATGATTAACCGTGAGAACCTCCGCGGGGCCAAAGCGCGCGACATTTACATCCTGCGCGGCGATGGAGAGGAATGCTACCACCCGCGCTTTACCTATCACGGCTTCCGCTACGTGGAGGTCACCGGATACCCCGGCACGCCGAGTCTCGATTCGCTGCGCGGGCATGTGGTACACACCGCCGTCAAAACCACCGGCAGCTTTGTGGCCTCGAACCCCCTGCTGAATCAGATCCACAAGATCATCCGCTGGTCGGACTTGACAAACCTGCACAGCGTTCCCACCGATTGCGATCAGCGCGACGAACGCCAGGGCTGGATGGGCGATGCGCAAGTCAGCTCGGAAGGCGTGATGCTGAACTTCGACATGGCGGCCTTCTATACCAACTTCCTGCGCGACATGCGCGATGAGTTGGGCCCCGACGGGACCATGACCGATACGGTTCCCCACCTGACCCATGGAAGTCGCCCTGCCGACCCCGCCTGGGGCACGGCCTTCCCCCTGATCTGTTGGTACCTTTACTTACAGAGTGGTGACCTGCGCCTCTTGCAGGAAAATTACGACGGGCTGAAGAAATACGTGGAGTACTTGCACAGCCGCGCCCCCGACAATGTTCTGCGCTTTAGCTACTATGGCGACTGGGTGGCGACGGAGAAGACTCCGGGCTCGGAGGTTTCCGACTTCTACTACTATTACGATACCCTGGTGCTTTCCAAAATGGCGGCGGCGTTGGGCCATTCCGCCGATGCCGCGAGTTATGCGCAACGGGCCGGGGAGATCAAAGACGCTTTTAACAAGGAATTCTTTGACGCGAAGACGGGCAACTACACCACGGGAACGCAGACGGCCAACGTCCTGCCCCTCTTCCTGGATATGGTTCCGAGGGACTACCGCGGGGCGGTGGCGGGCAACCTTGCCAACAATATCCTCTACGAGCACAACACGCACCTGACCACGGGACTGGCGGGCCTTCGCTACCTGATGCCGGCGCTGACGCAAAACGGCCACGCGGACCTGGCCTATGACCTCGCGACGCAAACCACTTACCCCAGTTGGGGCTACATGCTGGCGAAGGGCGCCACCACGGTTTGGGAACTTTGGCAGCAAAAAGTGGGACCGTCGATGAATTCCCAAAATCACCACATGATGGGAAGCGTGGATGCGTGGTTTTATGAGGCCTTGGGGGGAATCAATGTGGATCCTGACCATCCGGGCTATCGCCATAACCGCATTGAGCCGCAAGTGACGCGCGATCTCACTTCCGCGAGCGCCACGGTGGGCTCGGTGCGCGGCAACGTAACATCCTCGTGGAGTCACGAACCGGGAATCATCACCTTGCAAGTGGATGTGCCCGTCAACAGCACCGCGAGCGTTTCCGTTCCCAAGGAAGACCAAATGTCGGATATTACCATTCACGAAGGGGACCGAATCGTTTGGGAGAAAGGACATTTTGTCGAGGGAACCCCGGGCGTCACCGCAGGGAAACTCGACGGCAAGCGGGTGGTCTTTGAGGTGGGCTCCGGACATTATGTCTTCCGGGTGAGCGGGGAGTGAGGGCGGCGCAGACGGGCTAAATGTCCAGTTCTCGGGTGGCGTCGGCGCCATGCCCGTACGATGGCGGCGCTGCAGTGAATGGATATTGCTGACTTATAGCGGGCAGTTACGGACTATCCACCAAATTTGCAACTAGGGGAGATAAATCAACCATGAAACTGGCAACTTACGAATCCGCGAAACAATCCCGCCTGGGGGTGGTGCTTGGCGACTTTGTGGTGGATGTGGCCGCGGCGTATGGCTTGATTGCCAAAGGGCGGATCGCCGACGCCAAGGTGGCCGCGGCGGCGAAGGTGCTGCGCAAGCTGGGCAGGCCGCCGCAGGACATGATCGAACTCCTGGGGCTGGGAGAAAGATATCGCCAAGCGCTGGGAGTCATCGTGGCATGCGCCGGTGCGATGGGCAAGGAGCGTCCCAAAGGCCTGCTCATCCCCTTGCGTACCGCCAAGCTGCGCGCGCCCATCGCGCACCCTAACAAGATCACCTGCATCGGCCTCAATTACGCCGACCACGCACGCGAGCAAGGCTCGGAGCCGCCCGCCGCGCCGATTTTCTTCCTGAAATCCCACAACACCATCTGCGGGCCCGGCGATCCGATCAAGCTGCCGCCCAACTCTGCGAAAGTAGATTACGAAGCGGAGTTCGCCGTGGTGATCGGCAAACGCGGTCATCGTATTCCCGAGAGCGATGCCCACAAATACATCGCCGGCTACACCCTTCTTCACGACGTGAGTGCGCGCGACATGCAGTTCAGTGACAACCAATGGTATCGAGGCAAGAGCTGCGATACCTTTGCGCCCACGGGCCCGTGGATCGTCACCGCAGATGAGATCCCGGACCCCAATAACCTGCGCATTTCGCTTACGCTCAACGGCGAGACCTTGCAGGATTCCAACACCAGCAACCTGGTCTTCAAAGTTCCTTTCCTGATCAGCTATCTCTCCCAGTCCGTCACCTGGGAAGTCGGCGATTTGATTTCCACGGGCACGCCACCCGGCGTCGGGGTGTTTCGAAAGCCCCCGGTTTTCTTGAAAGCCGGCGATACGGTAAGCGTGACTGTGGAGGGGATCGGAACCCTCACCAATCCTGTAGTTGGACCGTAGCGCGGCCGGCGAGTGGCCTGCGCCGGCGTCTTCCGCCCCTCCTGGGTCCGGCGCTATAATGGTCGACGCCAATCGTCCGCGTGGAGGCACCTTATGCCGCTCCCCGATTTCAAGAACGAGCCCTTGAGCGATTTCAAGAGCAGTCCTGCACATCGTCGCCGAATGGAGTATGCGCTGGATGAAATCCGCGAGGAGTTGGGCCGCGAACACGATCTTGTGATCGGCGGCGAGCGCATCAAAACCCAGGAAAAGCTTTACTCCTACAATCCCAGCCACCCGGACCAAGTGGTGGGAGTGTTTTCCCAGGCGGACGCGGCGTTGGCGGACCGCGCCGTGCGGAGGGCTGGCGAGGCTTTCAAGACCTGGAGCCGTACGCCCGTGCAGAAACGGGTGGACCTGCTGCTGAAGACCTCCAAAATTTTATTGGAGCGCAAGTATTACTACGAAGCCCGGCTGGTGTACGAGGTCGGCAAGACTTGGCCGGAAGCGGACGCGGATGTGGCGGAGGCCATCGATTTTATTGAGTTTTATGCCCGCGCCATGCTGCGCTTGGCGGGCCCGCAGCCACTCACGCCGGTTGCCGGTGAGAAGAATCACGTGCGCTACCTTCCACTCGGCGTTGGCATTGTGATCCCACCCTGGAACTTCCCCCTGGCGATTTTGGTGGGAATGACCATGGCTTCGGTCGTGACCGGCAACACGGTGGTGATGAAGCCCTCCAGTGACGCCCCGGCCATCGCCTACAAGTTTTTTGAGGCTCTCGAGGAAGCGGGCATGCCTCCGGGAGTGGTGAATTTCCTCCCCTGCCCGGGTGGAGTGGTAGGCAATACCCTGGTTGGGCACCCTCACACCCGCTTTGTGGCGTTTACGGGATCAAAGGAAGTCGGGCTGCACATCAATGAGTTGGCGGCCAAGACCGCGCCCAGACAAATTTGGGTGAAACGTGTGATTGCGGAAATGGGCGGCAAGGACTCGATTGTGGTGGATAGCGATACGGACCTGGACGAGGCGGTCGAAGGCGTGGTGGCCTCGACCTTCGGCTATCAGGGCCAGAAGTGTTCCGCCTGCTCGCGAGCTATTGTGGTGGGCCCGGTCTATGACGTTTTCCTGCAAAAACTCCGCCAGCGAGTCGAGCAGATTACGGTGGGCCCCGCCGAGCGTCCGGAAAACTATATGGGCCCCGTCATCAACGCCAAAGCCAAGAAATCGATCTTGCGATACATCGATGTAGGAAAGACGGAGGGCCGCTTGATTACCGGTGGCGGTGAATCCGCCGGGGCAGGGCATTTTATCCAGCCGACGGTGATCGCCGATGTTTCCCCTACCGCGCGTATCGCGCAGGAAGAGATTTTCGGTCCGGTCCTGGCGGTGATCCAGGCCGGGAGTTTCGATGAGGCCTTGGCCATCGCCAATAACACGGAATACGGGCTGACGGGCGCCGTTTATACCAAGGACCAGCGCAAACTGGATAAAGCCACGGAGGAATTCTTCGTGGGGAACCTTTATCTGAACCGGAAATGCACGGGCGCGCTGGTAGGCGCCCATCCCTTCGGAGGTTTCAATATGTCCGGGACGGATTCCAAGGCGGGCGGGAACGACTACCTGTTGCTCTTTACCCAGGCCAAAATCGTCGCCGAAAGGATGACCTTTTGAACGGGTTGCATGGTTGTACTTTTGTCGTATTGTTAATTTTATATAGATAGTACTGATAATCACATTATTATCCTCCCCGCTTGCATTCTTCTGATATTTTCGTATAATGAAGGGGCACGGGAAGTTTCCCAGGCTTATTTATCATTCTTCAAGGTCTTACCGGTTTTGGGTGGAGAGCATGAGTAATTCGCCGAATGTCGAACAAGTCAGCCCGCAAGCGCGTATTCAGACAGAGCTCGTGAAGCTGGAATCGCAGAAGAGGGAATTCTGGATTCTGATCATCTTTGCGGCGGTGGTTCTTTTCCTGGGAGTATTGTCTTTCTTTTTCCCCCGCCAGTTCTGGTATGGCGGCGGCTTGTATGTCAGCCTCTCCCCGCAGGTTCTTTTCGTCATCATGGTCGCTACGGTGCTGGCTTCCTTAGTCTACGTCCGCCGGGACCTCGAGGTCCGAGGGCTACGGCTCGCCAATCTTCAGCAGTACATGTCCTCGCAGCAGGAGCAGGCCGCCAGCCTGATCGACGCGGTGACCAACGTCTTCACGCGGGGCTTCCTGCACGATCTCCTGGCGGGCGAAATCTCCCGCGCCGAGCGCACCAACCGCTCGCTGGCGCTCATCATGTGCGACTTGAACAACTTCAAGCAGGTAAATGATCGTTACGGCCACCTGATGGGTGACTACGTGCTCTCTCAGGTTGCCACCATCTTGAAATCCTGCGTGCGTGGCTCCGATTGTGTCGTCCGGTACGGGGGGGATGAGTTCCTCGTCCTGCTTCCTGAAACCGACGAAAAGGGCGGGGGGGTTGTGCGCGACCGTATCCATAGCAGGGTCGCCGAATGGGACCACAGCAACCGTGTGGGTGACTTGCCGATCTCCGTCAGCCTGGGCTTGTACCTCCACGTAACCGGCCAGACGCCGGATAAGGATGTCGCGGAAGCCGATGCTCGCATGTACGCGGAAAAGCAAGCCTCCAAACGCGCCGCCGTGGTGAATACCTCAAAGCTGCCGCAGTGACCGTTATCCCTGGAATCTTGAATCTCGAATCTGCCTTCGGTCCCGCGTGCGGGTTCGGGCCGCGCCGTTCGCGAGACAAGCCACTCACTTCACCACTTCCCATTTCTCGAACCCGAAGTCCCAGACATCCAGATTGAGTTTTTCCCCAACCAACTCGCCCAGCACGTACTCCCCCGCCTCCAGGGGTTGGAGAGGTTTCAGCATGTAGAGGTTGGGCGTCACCTGCTTGCGTTCCAACGACACCATGGTGCGCTCTTCGGTGGTTTTGCCGCTTTTCCCCCGGCTGGCTTCCACCTCCTCGACTACGCGGGACTCTTTTCCCGGCTTCAGGCGCACCAATTCGAGTTTCGCGCCAAGGCCGTCGCTCGATTGGATATAAAAAACCGGCAACGGGTCATTCAAGCGGATCGCCGCTTTCGCGCCCTCGAGGACCACGAGCGAGCGGGTTTTCACGACCGGCAGGGGAACAGCCAGCACCATGGCCGCCCGCTTCTTGTCGGTCACAAGCTCACCCGACGACTGCACGAGGCGCACCAAGCGGTGTCCATCGACGGTGAAGATTCCATCGTCACCCGGAAGGCGAATGCCGGGGACGACCTCCATCCCCTGGTCCGGGGGCTTGTAAAACCGCTCCTTGTCGAGTTCCTTGGCTTCCTCAAGGTGCTTCTTCTCCGTGGCTTTCGTTTCTTCCTGCGCGCGCTTGGTGGCGTCAAGATCCACCAGCGAGGTGGGTACTTCTTCCCATTCTGAGCGCTCAACGCTGAAATAGCGCACCCGGTCGCCGTGAACTTCGTAGCTTGAGACCATCTGGTAACTGCCGTCCTTCATGCAGAGCTTGAGGGTAGCCCAAGCCACACGTGGCGCCGCCAGCACGCTCAGCAGCAGCGTGGTGGATAACAGACAGCGACTTGGCGATAGAGAATGCATGTTCGGACCCACGCCCGGTTAGATGCGGCGGAAAAGGAAGCCGGCCACCCTTTCCCGGCGCGCCCATCGAATGAAGGACAAATTAGGCAAGGCTCACGCACTTTCTCGGCTACTTTCCGAAAACCGGGGGCCAGGAATGCGCTGACCGTGCCCCGCCTCATCATTATAGGAGCGAAATGGGTGAATGCGAACAGGTAGACTTACAGCAAACGCCAGCATATTTGTGTTTTCACCCTTAACAGAAACACACTCACTGGCCGCACTTTCGCGTATGATGGGCGACATGATATCGGCGGTCCTGCGCGGGGCCAGTGCCGTTCCAACTCTCCAGAGCTATGCATTTCGGCTCAGGAAGTACGTATCTTCAGGCTGCTGCCGACTGTCGTGTATTGGGCCATTAAGTTGGAACGGCATCAGGCGCATGCTGCAACTTGGTCTGTTCTTCCTTGCCGTAGGGGTGAACTCCGCCCCGGCGCTTGCCCAGGTGAATTATTCGGTCCACTTTGAAATGGAAGGGCCCAAGTACTTGCTGGGAGAGCCCATCTTTTGCCGGTTCGTGATCCAGAACACGGGGAGCAAGGTTTTCGCTTTCCGTTATCGCACTCCCACCCGCGGTTTGGCCATCGATTACGACCAAGAGCCACGATTCGTGGTGACAGACCTTCGGGGGCCGCGGCTGCCCGACCCCGGGCCGCGGCCCTGCGGCAGCCCGCAGGGGACTGCCGTTTACGGCTCCGTCACCCTGCCGCCTGGGCAAGTTCACACCGAACGTTGGCTGCTGAACCAATGGGCGCAATTTGCTGCGCCTGGCCGCTATCACCTGCGCGCGGAGCGCCGCTTGGCGCTGCTCCAGCCCAACCCTCAGGGTGGAAAGTTCGCGGAGAAATCTGCGGCGTTCGCGATGGCCATTGATGAGCTCAGCGTGCTGGTTGTGCGTTCTACTCGCGCGCAGGTTGAGGCGGCCTTCCAACCCTATCTCGCCGCCGTCGAAAACCCCAAGGACCCCAACCCTGCTGAGGCGGTGGTGGTGCTCACGTCTCTGCCCCAGCCTTTCTTCCTCGATCAATTGGCCGCGATGGCGAACGCCGGAAAGCCGGACCGTTGGGACCGACGCGACGCTCTTGACGGCTTGGCGCGCCTGGACACGCCCGCTTCCTGGAGGGCGATCCTGAAGCTGTTTCGAGGCACCGATACTGCCGCAAGCTCCGGAAGCAAGGAGGGCGCAGAGCGAGCGGAGGATCCACTGCGCTCCTATGCCTTGCTCCTGCTCGCGGAGAAGGGAGACCCGGCGTTTATTCCCGCTTTCGTGGAGATGCTCGCCCAGAGTGCTGAGCCCGCGCGGGGCGACATCCTGCGCGCGCTCGGATTCTTTCGCGACGCGCGGGCCTACCAGGCGCTCTACGATAATCTGCACTCGGCCCAGGTGACGGACCGGATGAACTCCATTCTGGGTTTGAAAACCTTGGGTACCAAGGAAGTAATCCCCGCCTTGCTCGCCGCGCTCAACGACCCAGAACCACAGGTCCGCCAAGTGGCGAATTTTGCCCTGGAAGGACTGACCGGCCACAAGGTTGCCATTTCCGCCAATGCCTCGCGCGAGGAGTCCGAGCGCATCGCCAACAACTGGCACGCTTGGTGGCGTGAACACGCCGGCAGCTTCTCTCCCCCGCGGCCCGCCGCCTGCCATGATTGGTAGTAGGGGTCACCCAGGAACGAATTGAACGGAGCCACTACTCCAGGACTCCGTCAAAGTCCGGTGGAGTTAAAAAAGGACCCCTCACCCGCCCTCCTCCGTCGGGCACCCTCTCCCCTGGGAGAGGACTGGGATTTTGATTTCGATCCCTCTCTCTTGGGGAGAGGGTGCCCGACGGAGGAGGGCGGGTGAGGGGTCTCTTCGCGAGTAATGAATTCATGGCCCTGGAGGTATGCGACACCCGCGACTTTGACGGAGCCCTGGTCACGCCCCAGAAACCAGTTGCGTGGACCTTCGAAAGGGAGCAAAATAGTAAATGTAGCTGAAATCCGTCGTGCGGCTTTGCGCTGGGCGGAAGGCGAGTGTCCGCTCAGACGGTCTGAGAAGACTTCCCTGCTGGGCCGCGCACGCAGGGCTTGATTCAGATGATTGTGTACTAATTAGACGAATACGGGACCTCGAGCAGCTAGCCTTTGTCATGCACCCCGATTTGGAGAAGAATCATTGGAGCCAGCCTCCCAGCTCTTCCCAAGCTATCAGCTTACTGTCGATAAGTTTCATGATCATTGCGGGGTTTTTGGGGTCTATGGACACCCGGAAGCCGCCAAGCTCGCCTATCTCGGACTTTATGCCCTACAACATCGCGGCCAGGAAAGCGCTGGCATTGCCTCTTCCGACGGCGACAATTTGATCTGCAAGAAGGGCATGGGGCATGTGGAGGAAATCTTCCCGAAAGAGGTCATTGAGAGCTTGCCGGGAAGGCATGCCATCGGCCACACGCGCTACTCCACGGCCGGCGATACGGACCTGAGAAACGCCCAGCCGCTGAAAGTGAGCTGCCACAAAGGCCAAGTTGCTCTTGCGCACAACGGCAACCTGGTAAATGCCACGGCGGTGCGCAGGGAATTGGAAGCTCGGGGCGATATTTTCCAAACCACCAGCGACACGGAAGTCATCCTGCACTTTTTCGCCCGCTCGCGGCAGGCGGGCATTCCTGAAGCCGTTGCCGAAGCGCTCGACAAGGTAGTGGGGGCTTATTCCCTGGTCATGCTCTTTAAGGACGCGATTTACGGCATCCGCGACCCGCGGGGCTTCCGTCCGCTGAGCTTGGGAAAACTGGATGGCGCTTACGTCCTGGCGTCAGAGACTTGCGCTTTCGACTTGATTGACGCCCGCTACATCCGCGACGTGGAACCGGGCGAGATGGTGATTCTTGACAGCCGAGGCGTGACGTCGCTGCGTTTTGCCCCGCCTGCTCATGGAGCGCAATGCATTTTCGAGCATGTCTACTTTTCCCGTCCGGATAGCATGGTGTTTGGCCGTTCGGTCCAGCAGAGCCGCGAGATGCTAGGCCGCTACCTGGCGCAGGAGCATCCCGTGGACGCCGACGTGGTGGTTCCCGTGCCCGACTCCGGTGTTCCCGCCGCCACGGGTTTTGCGGAGGAATCCGGCATTCCTTTCAAGGTAGGCCTGATCCGGAATCACTATGTGGGCCGCACGTTTATCGAACCGACCCAGGCCATTCGCGACTTCGGCGTGAAGCTGAAGCTCAACCCTGTGCGTAGCTTGCTGGAAGGCAAGCGCGTGGTGCTGGTTGACGATTCCATTGTGCGTGGAACAACCAGTCGCAAGATTGTACGCATCGTACGAGAGGCGGGTGCTCGCGAGGTGCACATGCGGATTAGCTGTCCGCCCACGGTGTCCCCCTGTTTCTACGGGGTGGATACGCCGACGCGGAAGGAATTGATTGCGGCCACCCATTCGGTAGAGGGGATCCGCGAATTCCTGGGCGCGGATACCCTCGGTTACCTCTCGATCCAAGGGTTGCGTAGTGCCGTTGGGGATAGCCAGGGCCGTTACTGCCTTGCATGTTACACGTGCGAATACCCCACCGCCATTCAGGAACCGCTCATCGCAATACGTAATCGGGATTGAAACGGATGGAAACACCCGAACTTAAGACAGAAGAATTGTCTGTCCCTGAGCCCGCCATCGAAAGCAAGCCCGTTAAGCCGGAGCGCCAGGAGACGGTGTGGGACACTCTCCGCTCATTGCTGATTGTGCTGGCGGGGGTTCTTTGCATTCGCACCTTTGTGGCGGAGGCCACCGTCATTCCCACCGGGTCAATGGAGTCGACGATCCTGATCGGCGACCACGTTTTCTTGAACAAGCTGCTCTACGGTCCCCGCTTGCCCTACACTTCGTTGCGCATGCCCCCCCTCAAAGAAATTCATCGGCAGGATATTGTGGCGTTTCGTTATCCCCGCAATCCTTCCGTTATGTTTGTCAAGCGCGTGATCGGGGTGGGCGGCGACGTGGTGAAGATCGAAAACAAGAGAGTCTACCTTAACGGCAAACCACTGTTTGAACCCTACGTGCAATACCTGCCCTTGCCCACCCAGCCTTTACGTGATGACTTCCCTCCCAGCCTGAGCTTGCTGGAGACTTACCCCGCCTACTTGGGGCTTGATCCCGCCTGGGCTCGCGAGATGCCCAGTTTCGTCCGCAATGATGGCCTGCATGTTCCACAAGGCTACCTTTTCGTGATGGGTGATAACCGCGACAACTCGCTTGATAGCCGTTTTTGGGGATTTGTCCCGCTGGAAAATGTCGTAGGTGAGCCCTTGTTTATTTATTGGTCCTACGACGCGCCCAATCCCAAGGACTGGCAAGCTGAGAGTCTGGCAGCGCGGCTGAAGTTTGATGCCTCGATTGCCTGGAACTTCATTACCCACACGCGCTGGTCAAGAACCGGGCAGACGTTTTAGCTCCATCCACATTTAACTCCAGCCACACAGTCGAAATCATGAAGAAGGTGTATACTCTCGCCAAGGAGGCTTCTATGAGACGTTCTTTCCTCTGCCTCGCAGCGGTGTTAATCGCCACCTTACCTGTCCTGGCACAACACAAGAGCCAGTGGACCGACTGGCTCCCGGCATTAAATGGAACCGCAAAAGATGCATCTGGAATTGAGCACGAACGGACTAATTTCTCTTACCGGTGGAAACTTTCGATTCCCTGCTCGGGCAAAGATTGCTCGTTCAAGCTTCAAATGCGGAACAACTCCGATCGGCGGGAGTCGGTTAATTACACCATCTCTGTGGCACAACACGGCGGCCAAACGACTCTCACCAGAGACCATAGGAATTTTGACCCTAACGAGACTCAAGACATTCCCGTCGAGTCCTATGGTAAAGAGATAACGAACGTGAAAATCGAATGACCTCTTAGTGCTTTTGGGAATGACGGTTATTGACGGGGAAAACTTCGCACTTTTCACTCAGCGTGCTACGCCCGCAAATCACCCCGTGGTCTCCGCCCTCGTGTGCTATTATCTTTCATCGCTGTCCTCCGCCCTCTATGCTTTACCGTGATGCTGGCGTCGATATTGACGCCGCAAGCCAAGCTAAAGCTCGCATCAAGCAGTTGGCGCGCAGCACCTTCAGCCCCCGCGTTCTGCGGGAGGTCGGCGCTTTCGGTGGATTCTTCTCTTTGCAGGGACTCCCACGTGACGCCGTATTGGTGTCAAGTGTGGATGGCGTCGGCACCAAGCTGAAGCTCGCCTTTGCCCTCAATCGCCACAACACCGTGGGCGCGGACCTGGTGAACCACTGCGTCAATGACATTGCCGTGCACGGCGCCGCGCCGCTCTTTTTCCTCGATTATCTGGCCACCGGGAAGATGCACCCGAAGGTGGTGACCGAAGTCGTCAAAGGTCTGGCCGGGGCTTGCCGCAAGGTGGGCTGCGCCTTGGTGGGCGGTGAGACCGCGGAAATGCCGGGCTTCTACCCCGAGGATGAATACGATTTGGCGGGCTGCATTGTGGGCTGGGTCAAGCGCCGCCGAATCATTGACGGCAGCGGCATTCGGCCGGGGGACGCGATCCTGGGACTGCCCTCGCTGGGTCTGCACACCAACGGTTATTCGCTGGCGCGCAAGGTTTTGCTGGAGCAAGAAGGCCTGCCCTTGACTGAGCCCCTTCCCGAACTCGGCCGGACACTGGGCGACGAATTGCTGGCCCCACATCGCTGCTACTGGCCCACCGTTCAGCCGCTCCTCGCGCGCGGCTGGTTGAAGGGCTTGGTACACATTACCGGCGGCGGCATTACGGACAACACCCCGCGAATCCTCCCCGCCGGCGCCCAGGCGGAAGTTGACTTGGGGAGCTGGCCTGTGCTGCCCATTTATGATTTGATTGCCGAACGGGGCAACGTGCCGCCTGACGACATGCTGCGAACCTTCAACATGGGCCTGGGCATGCTCCTCATTATGTCGCCACGCGACCTGCCGAAAGTAACTTCCCACCTGAAAAAGCGCCGGGAGAAATTCTGGAATATCGGCCAAATCATCCCCGGCCGCCCTGGCGTGAAATACGTGCGCGGATAAAGATGAGAATGCGAGGATTTGAGGCTCAAAGGCGCTGAGTGGTCCACTCTACCCTTCCTCGGACTATTCGTATTGCCGCTTTTACTTGCCCACTCATGCCTCCGAGATCTACGACGACATGCCAATGATCGAACCGTGGTGGACGGATTTGCACGGGGGACGCAGTAGCCCACCCGCCGTAATAGGTAAAGCGCCCACCAGATCGGTAGGATGAAAAGGCCGAATCGTCGAGCAGCATAACATTGGCTTGATGGTCAAGCGTCACCAACACGATCTCACTTGCCCCCCCCTGGAAATCCGTGTGCAAGAAATTCATGGCATACCTCGTTTCCCAAATAGGGCTGACGCATGACCGAGGTCAATTACAACTCGTTTGTCGGCTGTAACCTCGACGAATAGGCTGAGGAGGTAATGCTGGTTATTAAAACTCCAGGCTCGTAGTTCCTGTCCGTCTCCGCACGCGTCAACAAGACTAAAACCGAAATCACCAACAGCCCCTCCTCGCCTGTACTTGGCCTTGCTGTCAACAAGCTGGCGCAATCTGTCGGCTGTGAGATCTGGGAATAACCGTCCAAACTCCCTTGATTGGACGAAATGACGCCATCGATTTTCTTGGTCCTCAGGCTGCCGACCCCAGGATGGAGTGCTGACAAGCATCACCTTCGCGATGTCTGGCCCTTCCTCTACATACCGACGTAGAGTTGCCGTCAGGGATGTCCCATACTGCTTCACAAGGGTCATTAGACCGCCAACCGTTGGCTGAACATCATGCGCATCCGTCGAGAAACGGTCTCCCAAGAAAAGCAAGCGTGCTGCCGCGTAATTGGCCTCTTCTTCCAAGTCCGCGTGGTACGCGGGATCTAGAGTTTCCGCCGTATCCGCATAGAAAAACGGCTTATGCCACGACAGTATGCGATGACCGGTCTCGTGGCAAGACGCCCAGGGGTGCTTGATTCTTGGAAGGCTGGTGTCAATACAAATGCGGCTCTCATCGAACATGAGAACTGCTTGAAGGCGCACTTTTTTGAGGATATCCACGAGCTTCCGCCCCTGAATCTTGAGTTTGTACTTGGCGCGGTCGAGAAAGCCCGGATCAGAAAGATCGTAGTAATCCTGGTATAGCCTCACATGTTCCAGCAAACATTCGACTGACAGAGGCGGCTCCGAGATTCCGGCATCACGTAACGTCGAAGCGGCAATTCGCTGGATCTCTTTGCGGGTACTTTGGTCCATCAGAAATCCGCCTCCATGCCGGAAACAATTATGCGTCAGACTTGAGGAAGCTCACAAAATCATCCAGCACTTTCTGCTCTTCTTTCGTAAGCTTAGAAAATGATTCTGACTGGGCCGCGAATATTGAAGCTTGTTCTTGCAATTGCTCTGGAACCTCTCGAATGGCGCCCGCGAGGATCGCGAGTTTGCGGTCTGGCACGTCAAAGAACTGGCTCAACCGGTGTAGCGTCAATGGAGATGGCCGGTATGCAGGATTTCTCTCAAGCGAGACCACTTCTGCTCGATCAATTCCTGTTTTCTCCGAAAGAGCGTCTATAGTCAATCCACAAGACCTCCGGAGCATTTGGACTACTCGATGAAAGGCTTCCCGAACTTCCTGCCCTTCCGGCTCTCGAGCCGTCATGACGACAGTCAATTTTTGGTTCAATGCATGCGCGATGCGCTCAAGCATCGACAGGGAACGTCCCTCATAATCTGCATCTTCAAGCCTGCTGATTACGGACTGAGTCGTTCCGATGAGCTCTGCAAGTTTCTGTTGCGAAATTCCCGCACCGGTTCTCATATCATGAATGAGCCGGGCAACCTCGGCATTTACACGTTCCTCCTCCAGAGAGGCTTTCCGCTCTGGATCGTCCTTCACGTAGCGACCGTGAAGGATTCTGATTGCATCCTGGCGCTTCTCCTTCTTGGCCATAGCTTTACTCCTTATAAATATGTCGCGAGGGGTCCTGTATGAACCGCTCCCTATTTTTGACCGCCCGGCCAATCTCCACTGGTGGAACAATGCTCTCCTTCGTGCATCCGTGGCTTAGAACTGCGAGCCCCTCATGGAAGAAATAAAGGATTCTGTATTGCACCTTCTTGTGCTGGATTCTTAGCTCATGAATGCCATCCTGCAAAAAATCAGCTTCCGGCCGTCTTAGCTCGTGACCGACCTCTGCAAGCCGCTCGATTCGAACGATGCACTTGTCTCTGACTTTCACCTGGAGGTTGTCCATCCATGCCAGGAGTGGTGCCGACCCGTCCTCTGCTGCGAAAACCACGACCTCTGTCTTTGGCATATCAACCTCGCATTGGCCATACTATCGCATTTATGCGATGATTTGTCAACGCTTTTTTGCGATAATTTCAAATTGGAAAAGTGCTGCGCCGCTGTGCCTGAGGGTAGTAGGAAGGCGCTTTTTCGCAGTCTGTTGAGCCCTACTGTTTCCGGACCTTCCCCATTACTCCTCTGTCTCGAACCCCGCCTCATTTCTGGGTAAGCGACCTCAACTCGCGGGCGCAGTTCTCATCGTGCGGAGCGATCTTGCAGGCCATTTCCAAATGTTGGCGCGCTTCGGGGAGAAGACCCAAGTGTTCGTCGGCGACGGCTAATTGGAAATGACCTGTGTAACTTTCGGGCGTCAAGGCCAGCACCTGTTGGAGGCGGAGGCGCGCCTTGGCATAGTCCCCCTGCTCGAGCCAGTACTGGCCGAGGGCCTCGGCGGCAGGAGCATACTCGGGATCCAGCTTGAGAACGGTGGCCCATTCGCGCAGGGCGTCCTGGGGCTTCTTGAGCTGAAGATAGCACTCACCCAGATGGAATCGCGCCAGCGTGTTTTGCGGGTCTGATTTCAAAATCAACTGAAACTTGGGAAGGGCCGCAGCGGTGTGACCTTCCGTGAAGGCCACGAAGGCGCTCTGGTAAAGCTCGAACTCCGCGAAGCGGTC
>JBEKAD010000015.1:0-18431 GCA_050018435.1 Terriglobia bacterium | reverse complement strand
CGAGCCGCGGACCTACAGAACAGGTCCGCGCTACATCTGCTGCACCCCGGTTTTCCAATTATACGCCTCCGGCAGAAATGTTGCGGCGAGCGGCCTTGCGGCGGGTGTGAAAAGGCTATCAGCGAGGCGGCGAATCCGCCCACAGAGCAGGAGAAATGGCGGGCACGGCTATTTCTCATAGCGATCAATCACCCCCATTCAGGCAAGATTTACGGGCCGTGTAGGACGGCAAAATGCGGCCAAAACGAGCCCCGCTGCCACCCAGAGAGGTCATGGCAATCTGAACTGGAACCGATGAAACGGCTGGTGTATGATTTCGCGCGAAGGTAAAGTTGAAGCCGGAAATTCCTCGTAAAAGGATTATCTCCGGGAAGCAAGGTAGCGCAGGGTTGTTCCGCAACGCTGCGGCTTTTGCTTGCTACATCAATAATACTCTACGCCAAAGGAGGACTTGAAATGGTTTCACGACGTCTTGTTTATTGCATTTTAGTGGTGCTTGCCGCAACTTTACTGGGGTCATCCACCGTAGCAGAAACGATTGCCCCCACTTATGACATCGGTGGTATCTGGAGTAACGGCCGAGACCCGGGAGGCTCCCATTTCTTTCAAAATGGCGACGAGGTGAAAACGATATACGTCAACAGGGGATTTACTCAGTTTTTTTCAGGGAAATATGTCTCCGCGACGATAGTTGAGGGTGTATGGCTCAGAAAAAACCGCAGTAATGGATGTGTCACCAAGGTCAAAGAAAGATTATCCGTTGTAAGCACCGACACTATGAATTCTGAGTGGGAAGTGCTCGATTCCAATTGCGATCTTCAAAAGGGAAAAAGCGGCACGGATACGCTGAACAGACAAAAGGCTGCTGAGGATAAGTTGTGGTACTGAGTTTATCCTTGAGTTGATTGGTGGGCCTGGGTAGAGTTGAACTACCGACCTCACCCTTATCAGGGGTGCGCTCTAGCCACCTGAGCTACAGGCCCGTTCTTCCTCGCGAGGGGAGCATGCACAGTGGCTTGCATCACCTGCGTGAGAGAATTACCAGTATAGGCAGACGCTAAGATTCGCGCAAGAGGAAAGCTCGTGCAAACAATCGCCAGTTGTCAGTCATCAGTTCTCAGTAAAAGCCGCCACCCCGTGCGAGGCCTTTTACTGACGACTGAAAACTGATGACTGATGTCGCCGTGGTCTTTTGGCGGGCTCTGTGGTACAAAAGTAGTAGCGGTTAACTGTGGGCTTTGGCGTTTTGGCTTTAATCAAGAAATACTCCTCTGCGCTAAGGTCTTCGACTCATGCCGAATGTTCGCAAAGACGTTCTTCCCAACGGGCTGACGGTGCTCACCGAGTCCATGTCGTCTGTCCGCTCCGTCTCCGTGGGCATCTGGCTGCGCACCGGCGCGCGCCAAGAGCGCGTCGAGGAAAACGGCATCTCGCACTTCATCGAGCACATGCTCTTTAAGGGAACCGAGACCCGCAGCGCGGAGGAGATTGCTCGCGCGGCGGACTCGATTGGCGGCCACCTGGACGCCTTCACCGCCAAGGAGACGACCAATTATTCGATCAAGGTCCTTGACGAGCACCTGCCCCGGGGCTTCGGCATCCTCGCCGACCTCGTGAAGAATCCGCTTTTCGAACCCACGCATATCACCAACGAAAGCCGCGTCATCCAGGAAGAAATCAAAATGGTGGAGGACACCCCGGATGACTTGGTGCACGAGATCTTTACCCAAACCTATTGGCGCGGGCACGCGCTGGGGCGCCCGATTTTGGGCACGCGTCGCAGCGTGCGCAGCTTCGATCGCACGCGCCTGGTCAGCTACTTCCGCCGGCACTATACCCCGAACAATATGCTGATTGCCGCCGCGGGCCACCTTCGGCACTCCCAGATCGTGGATCTGGTCCGGCAAGAGTTCGGCGACCGGCCCGCGGGCCCTGCCCCGCGAAGTGGCCCCATCCCGGTTCCCCATCCCCACCTTCAGGTGCGGCACAAAAAGGATTTGGAGCAGGTCCACCTTTGCGTGGGCGCGCCCTCTTATCCGCAGCCGCATAAGAACCGCTTCCCGGCGTACATTCTCAATTCGGTATTGGGGGGCGGCATGAGTTCGCATTTGTTCCAAAACATTCGCGAAAAGCGCGGATTGGCTTACGCCGTATTTTCCACTCTCAACAGCTTTCACGATGCGGGATGCCTGAGCGTCTATGCGGGCACGGCCGTTGACAAGGCGCGGCAGGTCATCGAATTGGTGCTCGCGGAGTTTTGCGAGTTGAAGTCAAACCCCATCAGCCAAGAAGAACTGCAACGCGCCAAGGATTACTTGAAGGGTAGCTTGCTGCTCAGTCTTGAGTCCTCGACCAGCCGCATGGGGAATGTGGCACGGCAGGAAATGTACTTCGGCCGTTACATCTCCCAAGATGAAATCGCCCGGAGCGTCGACGCCGTCACCGCCGAGCAGGTGCTGGCGGTGGCGCGAGAGTTTTTCCGCCCCGAACGCCTGGCCATCACCGTCCTCGGCCCCATCAACGGCCTCAAGCTCTCACGCGCTGACCTCGGCTGCTGAACCCGTAAACTTGCTTCCACCCCGCCGTTCCTTCCTCCTCAGATGGATTGCCACCTCAGTTTTGCAGAGATATACTTGATTGTCCCGGGGTGGCTCCCCGGCCTATCTTACAGCGCCCAAATTCAAAATGAGGTGCGAACATGCGCAATAAACTTATGCTGCTTGTAGTTCTGGGGCTGCCGTCGATCCTGTGCGCGCAAACTCAAAGGCCGACTCCCCCGCAAGCGGCCGAACGGATCGTAAAGGAAGTCCGGCACGAAATCATCATGCTCCCCTACTACGGGGTCTTCGACAACATCAGGTATTCCGTTAATGGTTACGACGTGACCTTGATGGGTCAGGTTACCAACCCAACCCTCAAACACGATGCCGAGAATGTGGTCAAACACATCGAGGGAGTAGAAAAGGTCAATAACCGGATCGAGGTCCTTCCACCCTCCCCCATGGACAATGGGCTGCGCCTCCAGCTCTACCGCGCCATTTACGGATTCCCTGCACTGGAGAAATACGCCATGCCCGTTATCAAGCCTATCCGGATTATCGTCAAGAACGGGAACGTCACGCTGGAAGGTGTGGTGGACAACCAGAACGACAAGGACATGGCAGGCCTCCGCGCCAATGGTGTTGCCAACGTCTTCTCCGTCACCAATAACCTGGTGGTCGTCAAAGGGAAGTAGGCGCTTGGCCGGCAGGCGTCGAGCCGCTTGCGGATTTCCCTACCCCGGGGGTTTTGCTTTTCCGATTTTTCCTGATCCGTCCTATAATCGTTTTTGCCTTCTATGGGCTGGAATTGAAATATGAAGCAACTGAGGATGGCAGCAGGGGGTGGGGAATTACCCGCACGCACTGGACTGCCTAGTCTCCTCTCCGAGCTATCCCCAATGCCTTATTCTCCCCTCTCTGCTCCCTATTCCCTCCTCCCCAATGCCTGCAAGCTTCTGCTTGTCACTCGTCACTCGTCACTTGTCACTTCCTCATGTCAGGAGACCGCGTGAGCCTGCGCGTCTGTGTCCTGGGCAGTGGGAGCAAGGGCAACGCGACGCTGGTGGCGACGGAAAAGACTCGCCTGCTGGTTGACGCGGGCCTGAGCCGCCGCGAGACCTTCGCGCGCCTCGCCGCAGTGGGCGAACGCGCCGGTGACTTTGACGCTATCCTGATTTCCCACGAGCACACGGACCACGTGAACGGCTTGCGGCTGCTGGGAATCGATTGGAAGGCGCCGATCTATATTACCCGCCCCACCCACGATGTGCTTTCGTGGGACCCCAAGCTTTGCGCTTTTGAGCTCTTTACACCCGGCGAAAAGTTTACCGTCGGCGACATCGAAGTCACACCGTTTTCCATCCCGCACGACGCGACTGACCCCGTGGCGTTCACCCTCGAATCGGAAGGCATTAAGATTGGAGTGGTCACCGATCTGGGTTATGTTCACGAAGTTGTTAAGCAGAGAGTGATGGGCTGTCAATGTCTCGTCTTCGAGTCGAATCACGATTTGGATATGCTCAAAGTCGGGCCGTATCCGTGGCACGTTAAACAGCGCGTGATGAGCCGCCATGGCCACCTCTCGAACCTGGCGACGGCGGGATTCCTCACGGACGACTTCGATGGCGCGGCCCAGGTGCTGGTGCTTGCGCACCTGAGCGAGACGAATAATCATCCTGAAATCGCCCGCCTCACCGCCGAACAGGCTCTGGCTCAGCGCACCCGCGGGGAGCGCACCGCGTTACACGTAGCCAGCCAGACCGCGCCCACCCAAATCTTTCAATTTGGGTGATGCTCTTTCCCGCCCTTTGTGGTAAAACTCTCCTTCCCGAATTCTCTCGCGCAGGCGACTACTGATTCTGCTTCTCATTCCCGTGTGGAGGTGTGGGCCTTATGTTTGAGACCTTCCTGTCCGGCATCGTCATTTCCGCGCTCATTGGTCTTGCCACTGGATGGGTTCGCTACTGGATGGGTTTTTTCGTATTGTTTCAGGGGGTAATTGCATCGCTGCTGATCGTCTGGCTCATCGGCAAATACCGGAAGCACGGTTCTCCCGTCCCCAGTCCTTCCAACCGTACCGCGCTGATGGCGGCTTTGGGCTGGCTGATTACTTTCTGGGTCGCGCAGATTTACGGCTTGGGCCTCGCGCAACCCTGGTTCGATCCGTTCGGGTACTTCGGGCGCATCCTGCAAGGCGATGCCAAAGAGATGGCGTTCGGCATCAAGGCCATCGCCGGTTGGGCCAGGGGTTTCGGCGGCGGCTTTGGGGGAGGATTTTGGGTCTTTCTGAACGTTTTGGACAGCGCCATCATGTATCTCTTCCTGTTTCGGCTGCCCTGGCCAGCGCGCGCGGGTAATGCTCCGCCGGAGGCGGGCGCTGGCACCACGGCAGAAAACCCTACCGGAGGTGAATCATGAGGCTTCGTGTGATCCGGATGTTTATCTTTGTGGCCGCGGCGGCCGGAGTGATTTGGGGAGCTGTCAGTTGGATGTTTGAGGGGGCCAACGATGTCAAGACCGCCTGGGCCGCCATCGAAGCACGCGAGTATGACCAATCCATCCGGCTCGCGACGCGCGCCATCCGCTTCGGCAGGCTGGACACCGAAGATCTAAGCAGTGCCTTCGAGTGCCGCGCCACGGCTTCCATGCGGACGGATCACCTCGATCACGCCCTGGAAGACTTAGACCGCATCGTGGCGATGCGTTCCGACTATGCTGGCGGCTATTTCCTTCGGGGCGAAGTTCGCTTGCGCCAAATGAAATTCGAGCAGGCGCTTGCCGACCTAAATCGCGGCTTTGAGATTGCGGACCCGAGCGGCAAGAGCGAGAGCCGTTTTCTTGCTAGGCGCTACGCCCAGCACGGCGTCGCCAAGCTGGGCTTGAAGGATGTGGATGGCGCCATGACCGACTTCAATCACTCGCTCGAACTGAACCCGAATGCTCCCGAGACCTATTACTTCCGCAGCTTTGCCTTCGAGCGGCAGAAGCAATTGCCTCAGGCCCTCGCGGACATGGAAAAGGCTGTAAAAATCTACGACAGCAACATCTTCGCGTTGCCGCACGCTGACTGGCTCTACCGCCTCCAGCAGCTACGCGAGCGGGCGAAGCCACAATAACGCGGGACCACGACGGGAAGTGATTCGTCGAGAGTCCTTGGGTGGCGCCTTTGCTTCACGGTGGCCGGTGGACAAGGGACGATGGCCTCCAGACCTCAGCCCGCCTGACCCGAGGCTGCCGGTTGTGGTAGGATATCCTCTGCGTTTTATGCCGAAATTGGGGCGAAAATCGCAAATCACAAATCGCAAATCGAAAATCCTATGATTCCCCGCTACACGCGCCCGGAAATGGGCCGCATCTGGACGGACGAAAACAAGTTTCAGAAATGGCTGGACGTGGAAATCGCTACGGCGGAGGTCGAGGCGGAAGCCGGGCTGATCCCCAAGAGCGCCGCGCGCACCATCCGCAAGAAGGCGCGGTTTGAAGTGGAGCGCATTCTCGAGATCGAGCGCCAAGTGAAACACGACGTCATCGCTTTCACGACGAATGTGGCAGAGCACGTGGGCCGCGAAGGTCGTTACTTGCACTATGGCCTGACTTCGAATGACGTTGTCGACACAGCACAGGCGCTGCTGCTGCGCGAAGCCTCAGCCCTGTTGATGGCGGGGCTCAGCCGCCTGGGCGAAGTTCTGAAGCAACGTGCCTTGGAGTTTCAGCATACGCCCATGATCGGCCGGACCCACGGCATTCACGCCGAGCCCATCACCTTTGGTTGCAAACTCGCCCTCTGGTATGCGGAGAACCAGCGCAACACGGAGAGGCTGGCTTACACCGCCGAGCAGATGCGCGTCGGCAAAATTTCCGGCGCCGTGGGCACTTACACCCATCTGCCGCCGGCCATTGAGCGGGGAATCTGCGCGCGCCTGGGCCTGGAGCCGGCGCTGGTGTCGTCGCAGGTCATCCAGCGCGACCGCCACGCTTTTTACCTTGCGACGCTGGCGGTGGCGGCGGCTTCGCTGGAAAAGATTGCGTTGGAAGTTCGGGGTCTACAGCGCACCGAAGTGCGCGAGGTGGAGGAGTACTTCTCACCCGAACAAAAAGGCTCTTCGGCCATGCCGCACAAACGCAATCCCATTACCGCCGAACAGATTTGTGGCTTGGCGCGGGTGGTGCGCGCGAATGCGCAGGCGGCGCTGGAAAATGTGGCGCTCTGGCACGAGCGTGACATCTCGCACTCTTCCGCCGAGCGCGTGATTCTTGCCGATTCCACCATTCTTCTCGATTACCTCCTCGCCAAGACCTCGAACCTGGTGGAAAAAATGTTCGTTTATCCCGACCGCATGCGGGAGAATCTGGACCTGTTAAAGGGTTTGATTTTCTCCGGGCAGTTATTATTGGACTTGGTGGAAAAGGGAGCGGGGCGCGAAGAAGCCTATCGCTGGGTGCAGCGCAATGCCATGCAAGTGTGGGAGACGCGTGAAGATTATCGCACCCTCGTGGAGCGCGACGAGGACATCCGCCGGTATCTCAAACCCAGCGAAATCGCTGAGGTCTTCAATGTGGAGCGCTATCTCACCCACGTGGATGAAATCTTCGAGCGAGTGTTTGGGGAGTAGGAGAGGGCTTTGCCCTCCCGTTCAGGATTGTGCGCGAAAAGATTGGACGCGGGGGCCTAATGGGGAAGCGACTCGTCTGTGCCGAAGCACAACCTGCGCGGCTGGGTTTTCATCGCCCAATGCCCAACTCTTCGGTGCAGGCTCACCCGCGTCCATGAGAATCTTACGCCCTTAGATTTGTCAAAATCAAGCCCCATTTTTGCACCCAGGCTTGCAGGGGCGCAAGGCATGTGCCCCGTTGCGGGCAGACGCCGTGTGTCCTACAATCGATTCATCACGCTCGCCAGATAGCCCGCGCCGAAGCCATTGTCGATGTTGACCACGCAGACGTTGGGCGAGCAACTGTTGAGCATGCCCAGCAGCGCGGCGAGGCCGCGGAAACTCGCGCCATAACCGACGCTCGAAGGCACCGCGATCACGGGCACGCCCACCATGCCCGCCACCACGCTGGGCAGCGCTCCTTCCATGCCCGCCACGCAAATGATGACGCGCGCCTGGCGCAAGTGGTGGCTCTCACCCAGCAGGCGATGAATTCCCGCCACCCCCACGTCGTAAAGCGACTCGGTGCGGTTCCCCATGATGTCCGCCGTCACCAGCGCTTCCTCCGCCACCGGAATGTCCGACGTGCCCGCGCACACCACCAGGACCTTTCCTTTGCCGCGAATCTTGCGCTCGCGCCGAATGGAGATTGCGCCGGAAAGCGCGTGGAACTCCACCTTCGGGTCGAGTGGACGCAGCAGCTCGTACAGACTGCGGTCACCGCGCGTCACCAGGATGTTATGGTGGTTGCGCAACATGCGGCGCACGATGCCTTCCACCTGCGTAGGATCCTTGCCCCGCGCAAACACCACCTCGGGAAATCCTTGCCGCAGCGAACGGTGATGATCGATTTTGGCGTAACCCAGATCTTCATAGGGCAGCGTCCGCAGGCGGTCTACGGCGTCTTCCACGGAAAGCTTGCCTCGCCGTACTTGCTTTAACATGCCGGTGATTTCTTCAGGAGTCAATGTGTTCCTCCTTCGCTGTGGCGAAGCGGGCGTTGAGCGCTCAGCACTTTCCCCCAGCGCTTCAAGGAGCCCCTCTGGCCGGGTTTCGCGGAGCGCTGACTGCCCACCGCTGGTTTTTCCTCAGCTTTGCAGTATACCAGTCCCCACTTCGATTCTCACTTCCTTGACTTCCCCGGGGGCGCCTACTAACATCCCGGGCGATGGCTACTTCCAAGATTGCCCGCAAGAAACGGATCATTCTGGGGGTCACGGGAGCCAGCGGAGCTATTTTCGCTCGCCGCACCCTGCAAATGCTCGAGGCTGACCTGCGAGTGGAGAAAATTCACCTGGTAATTTCCGGCAGCGGGCTGAAGCTTCTGCGCGATGAACTCGATTTGGACATCTCGAAATCCGCTGAAATTCCCGCCGCGCTGGCGGCGCAAGCGACCCGCAAGACGGAATACCTCCTGGACTCTGATATTGGCGCTTCCATAGCCAGCGGTTCGTATGCCGTCCAGGGCATGGTGGTGATTCCATGCACAACAGGCTGCCTTGCGCAGATTGCGTCCGGAATATCCGACACGCTCATCGAGCGTGCGGCGGACGTGTGTCTGAAGCAAGACCACCGGCTCATCCTCGCCGTGCGCGACACGCCCTTCAATCGCATCCATCTTGAAAACATGCTGCGGGCACAGGCGGCGGGTGCCGTAATCTTTCCCATCATCCCGGCGTTCTACCATCGCCCTCGGACCCTCGACGACTTGGTCACCCAGTTCTGCTGCCGGGTGCTGGCGCTCCTCGATCTCGAACAGGCGGAGCAGTTTTGCTGGGAGGGCGAAGGCAAGAGGCCTAGGAATTGAGTCATCGGGCCATTGAGTCATTGAGTGATTTGGCGATCGGGTGATTTAGCGATTTAACGACTCGTAGATTGCGTAATTGAAGACGACATCAATTCTTCTCAATCACTAAATCGCCCAATCACCAAATCACTCAATGACTCGATGACCCAATAGCTCCATGATCCTTCGTGCCATCATCTTCGCCTTGTCACTCGCCGGCCTCGCCAACGCGCTCTACTTCACCTTCGCCTACTACGGCCGCATCAAGAAGGCGCGCTGGGTTCCCGAGATTCTTTGCGCTCGCGAGGGCTCAAGCTGCGTCACGGTGGTGCAAACGCCTTACGCGCGGGTCTTCGGTGTGCCCAACTCGCTGCTGGGAATCGTTTATTACCTTTTGCTGACAGCCGGGGCAATGGAGAACTGGTCCTTTGGGATTAACCCGGATATTCATTTCACACAAACGGCCGTTCAATTGGGCATGGGCTTATTGATTCTCATCAGTGCAGGGACGACAATCCTCGGTTTCTACTTGATTTATGCTCTGCGTCGCAAGCTTCATGTCGACTGCCTTCTCTGCTATACTGCGCATGCGATCAATGTCGCACTTTTCGTACTGTTGGTCATTATCGCTTCCTAGGCCCGCGTTCCGAAGTCCGTCTCTCGCGCCCATTACGAGGTTGGGGAGGTTCTAATGAAAACGCATCCGTTTTTTTCAGTTCGTTCACTTCTGCTCGTGTTGTTTCTCTTTCCGATGCTCACGCTGGGGCAGGAGCTCAAGCCCCTCATTCTTCCAGTACCGCAGACGGACGGGGGGAAGCCGCTGATGCAGGCCCTGAAGGATCGGCACTCAACGCGCGAGTTCAGTTCCGAAAAACTCTCGCCGCAGGTGCTCGCAAATCTGCTCTGGGCGGCGTTCGGCATCAATCGGCCGGACACAGGCAAGCGGACGGCGCCTTCCGCGATGAATTGGCAAGAAATTGATGTGTACGTTGCTACCGCTGAGGGGCTTTACGTTTACGACGCCAAAGGGAACAAGCTTGATCCCATTCTGGCGGAGGATGTGCGCGGCGCGACCGGCATGCAGCCGTTCGTGAAGGACGCGCCCGTAAATTTGGTCTACGTCGCCGATTTCGCGAAGACGGGGAAGAGCTCGGCAGAAGATAGAAATTTCTACTCCGGCGCAGACGTGGGCTTCATCGCGCAGAACGTTTATCTCTTCTGCGCATCGGAAGGGCTTGCCGTGGTGGTGCGCGGCAGCGTCGACCGGGCGGCGCTCGCCAAATTGATGAAACTCCGCCCCGACCAGAAAATTCTGCTGGCGCAAACCGTGGGTTATCCGAAGAAGTAGCGGCGTGCACGGCCGGGGCGTCTGAAAGTAAGGCTTTTCTTTGCCCATAAGGAACGAGCCGCGGACCTACAGAACAGGTCCGCGCTACACTGCTTCCCAGGGTTGACGGCGCGAAGGTTTCCCCGGCATCATGGAACTTCTCCCATGGGCGGAAATCTCCAAAGTGCGTCGCCGCCAACGGCTCCGCCGGGCATTGCCACGGGTCTCGTCGGCAAGCTCCGCACCACGCTCGAAATGATCAAGTTCGAGCACTCGGTCTTTGCCCTGCCGTTTGCTTTAGTGGGGGCGATGCTTGCGGTGCGGGGATGGCCGGCGTGGCGCGAGGTTTTCTGGCTGATCGTCGCGATGGTGGGCGCGCGCAGCGCCGCCATGACGTTCAACCGCATTGCCGACCACAAACTCGATGCGCTCAATCCGCGCACACGGATGCGCGCTTTGCCCGCGGGGCGCCTCACCGTGCGCTTCGCCGCCGGCTTTACAGTGCTTTCATGCGGAGTGCTGACGCTGGCGGCTTGGGAACTCAGCCCGCTCGCCTTTAAGCTTTCTCCCGTGGCGATTGCGGTCTTGCTTTTCTATTCCTACACCAAGCGTTTCACCTTGCTTTCGCACCTCGTGCTGGGGATCGCTGACGGCCTCTCTCCCATCGCTGCCTGGATTGCCCTGCGCAATAACATCAGTTTGAGTGTGCTGCTGTTGGGCGCCGCCGTGGCCTTCTGGGTGGGGGGATTCGACCTTATCTACGCTTGCCAAGACATTGATTTTGACCGCCGCACGGGGATTCATTCCTTTCCACAACGCTTCGGCGTTGCTGCGGCGCTTTATGGCTCGATGGCGTGCCACCTTGCCATGGTGGCCCTGCTCGTCGAGGTGATGCGATTGGAAAACCTAGGCTGGCTCGCCACGGGGGGGCTCGCCCTGATGGCGGGGTTACTCGCTTACGAGCATTGGATCGTCAGACCCTCTGATTTGTCCCGCCTCGATGCGGCATTCTTCAACGTGAATGGCTATATCAGCCTGCTCTTCTTTTTCACCTGGGGAGCGGACATCCTCAGCCATCGGGTGATCGGGTGATCGGGTCATTGAAAAGCAGTCCGTGGTCCGTGGTCAGTTGTCCGTTGCAAGGGATACGCGGGGATCGAAAGCCGTGAGCCACTGACAACTGACCACGGACCACGGACAGCCTTTATGTGACCCGATGGCTCGATGGTTCTATTGCAGTCGTGGTGGGACGAGCATTTCGCGGAAGACGAGGGAATCGAAAATTGCCAGGACGTGCTTGCGATAGGTGAGCATCCGCTCCACCATGCCGTGATACATGGGATCGTGCTGTGCCAAACGCTGCCAGCGCTTCAGCACGTGCGGAGGGACGTCGATATCCTCCCGCAGTTTTTGCAGCGGGTGCCCGCGCAGAAACAGGCCGTAGAAGAACGCGGCTTCTTGCTGAGGTTCGGCGAATTGGAAACTCACAGTGGCCATACGCTCAGAAATCCAAAGGCAATTCTACCCAGAAAAAATTCTGGCGCGCCAGCAAAATTCTTTCCCTGTGCCCCTTTGCAGAAGCATAATGATAAGCCCTTTGTCAAGCCCCAATCAGTGTTCATGCGGGTCTGGTAGCGGTGTCTTGGCAACAGTAGCGCCAGATTGAGAGTGGCGATGGAATTGCGCGGCCTCGGCCAATTGCAAATCTTGTCCCGGCCCGGTAAAATCAAAGTGTGGGTAGGCTTCCTGAAAACCTCCAGATCGAAGACACCGCCCTGCTGCCGATCGCCAAAAAAGTTTTGGCGGGCGAAAGGTTGAGCTTCCAGGAGGGGGTGACGCTTTATCATTCCCATGATCTGCTCGCCCTCGGCTACCTGGCCCATCACGTCCGGGTGAGAATGTACGGGATGCGCACTTACTTCAATGTCAACCGGCATATCAACCCCACCAATGTGTGTGTGGCGAGCTGCAAACTCTGCGCCTTTGGCCGCATGCCCGGCGGGCCTGGGGCCTACACCATGGCGCTGGATGAAGCCCTCCGCGTAGCGGGGGAGAACTGGTCAGAAGCAGTCACCGAATTCCACATTGTCGGTGGGCTGCACCCGGATTTGCCATTTGATTACTACCTTGATTTGCTGCGCGGTCTGAAGCGGCGCTTCCCGAGCGTACATCTGAAGGGATTCACGGCGGTCGAGGTTGGGTATTTTTCGCATATCACACGCCTTTCGATTCGCGAAGTGCTCGAACGCCTGAAAGACGCGGGGCTCGACTCGCTGCCCGGCGGGGGCGCGGAAATTTTTGCGCCGGCGGTGCGCCGCATCATCTGCGACCACAAGATCGGCGCGCACACGTGGCTCAAGGTGCATCGCCTTGCGCACGAACTGGGCATGCACTCGAATGCCACCATGCTTTACGGGCATATCGAGTCGGCCGGGGACCGCGTCGACCACCTGTTGCAACTGCGCAAGCTGCAAGATGAGACGCACGGTTTCCAGACGTTTATCCCACTCGCCTTTCATCCCGCCAACACTGAACTTGGCAAATGGGTCGAGCACGATGAGGCGAGCGGTTTTATGGATTTGAAGAACGTCGCCGTGGCACGCCTGCTGCTCGACAACTTCCCCCACATCAAGGCTTACTGGATTATGATGACCCCGCGCGTGGCGCAGGTGGCGCTGCACTTTGGCGCCGACGATCTGGACGGCACCGTGGTGGAAGAAAAGATCTATCACGACGCCGGAGCCAAGACTCCGCAAGCTTTGACCCGCCCGCAGCTTATCCGCCTGATTCGCGAGGCGGGCTGCGAACCCTTCGAGCGCGACACGCTTTACCGCCCCGTCACCCGCACTGAAACCAGCGTCACCGTGCAGGTCTGAGATCGGAATTCGAAACTTACAAACGAAAATCTGATCCTGGCGGCGGTAAAGGGCCATTCAAGCGCTGAAGGGATTTTCAATAACGCCCATGGGGGCTCAAGGGTGAGGTGTCGACCAGTATCACCGCTGCCCTCGCTGGCGGCCGCGCGCGCGTCGCCGCTGGGGCGGGACGCGGTCTTCCCGCATCACCGCCAAGTCACCTTCCCACAGCCCACTGCCCCAAAAAGCCTGGAGGCCCTGAATCTGACGAACGCGAAGCGCCTCTGCGAGTGCGTGATTAACGGTGGCGGAGTAAGTCTTCAGCCCCAAGACGCGTGTTGCCTCATTGAGTAGGTCTGCGTCCAACACAAGATTTGTACGTTTCATGTGTATAGTATACAGCACTTTGACCTGGGAGGAGGAATGCGATCACGGTCCGGCAAAAACTACTTCCGGTTGCAGGCGGCTGACGAACTCGGTACTCACCCAGATGCACGGTCCGCGTTCCGTCTTCAAGAAGGGCCACATGCTCCAGATCAGGGCAGGGATTTCCTCCGCATCGGTAGGAGTGTGTTCAAGAGAGATGGCCAGGCGAGGCCGAAAGCGTGCGACGGTTTCCTTCGCTCCCCTCAGGGCCTGCCGCTCGGCGCCCTCGATATCCATTTTGATGAAATCCACGCTTTGAAGCTTTAATTCTGAAGTCAATTCATCGATGGTCGTCAGTTGAACCGTCGGGCCGGCCTGGCTGTGGGGGAATTTCAGTGCCACGCTGTCTCCACCCGATTGGTAATCATACGTGCGCAGGACGAACTGGCAATCGTGGTCCCAGACACCCTTCGGATACACAATGACGAGACCTGCCCGGATCTCTTCCTCGAAGGTCTTGCGAAGGCAAATCAAATTCTCGGGTGCGGGCTCAATCGCGACGACTAACCCCGCTCCGTGGCTGAGAGCCTTCCGTATAAAAACGCCCACGTTGGCTCCGCAATCGAGCACCGTGTCACCTGCCCGGACGCCGTGCTCACCCTTACCATACACGTCGTCGTCCTGATCGATGAGCATTCCCGCAAGGATTTCCCGGTTTCGGGTGGGAATCCAGAACCGCCCTTGGGGAGCCTCCACCAAGTCGAAGGCGCCCTCGGATTTCAGTACGGTGATCTTGTCGTACAGGGCATAGATGCGATCGAATCTATCGTCAAAGTCATCGATGGCCCCCCATACGCATGCGAGGGGACAATCCGGGTAACGGGACCTCGCCAAGTGCAAGAAGCGGGCGGGTCGAGAACCCGGGTAGAGGAAATAGACGATTGGAATAGCCGCCACGATCACAGCGCCTGCGATGACGGTTATCAAGCGCTTTTTCGACGCGAACTTTTGCCGCCAATTTGGCGCAGAGAATTGCGCGGGCATGTTCTTACGGCTCCTTTACCGTAACGAGCCGCGTAATCGGACGACTGATCACGGTTCGCTCCGCGCCCACATAGTGGCGGAAGATGGCTCGAACGGCGTGACTCTCCTGGACTCGCATGTTCGACCAGCCACCCGTCAGCGGGTCATTCTCGAAGGCGGCGTTCCACCAGGAGAATCCAATGACTCTCGGCCAGCGGCCGCCCAACAGGTCGGAGAGGGCCGCCTTCGTCCACGCCGCCTGGTGCGCGTCATCAATCGTCCCGAATTCACAAACGATCTGCCCGAGAATGTGGGCGCTTTCGAGTCGGAAAATTGCCCGGCGCAGGACCGCCTTCAGCACAAATTCTGCTTCGCAACGCAACAAGTTTCTCGTATCATTCCTACCACAGTTGCAGGTAGTACGGCGCTTCCTGCCTGTGCATGATAATATAGCGCTGAGTCTTATGCTAGTCTGCCTTCTTGCGTTGTTAAGGTACTTCTGTATCCGCAGGTCCTCGGTCGCCGTTCTGGTCTTTCTCACCACGTTGTCGATGTCTCCAATGGTGGGATTGCTATGCGCAGCACCGCCCGATGAGGCCGAGGACTCCTCGACGGTGGCTGTCGTTTACGATAGCCAGCCGGACCCTCATGCGGAACCGTATATCCATGCTCTTTTCCTGGCGAATTTACTTACCCACTTCAATTTACAAGCAGCCCTGATCCCTCTTGCCGAGTATAAGCGGGGGCAACTGTCGGACTACCGCGCCGGTTTCCTGGTGACATCCGCACTCAACACCATAGTCCCGCCCGCTTTGCTCGCTGACATTCGGGCCACGGACCGGCCCTTTGCCTGGTTGGGCGGGCATATCGATCAGCTTCTTGCTACGCCCGACGCACACCGCCAATATGGCTTCAGCTTTGTTGAGTACGGCCGCGATCTTGATTACCGGTCGGTTCTTTATAAACAGACCTTGCTGCCCAAACCTGAGCCCGACCTGAATATCGTCTCGATCCAGGACCCGAAGACCGCCGAAGTCGTAGCCACGGCGGTCAATCAGAAGAAAGTTTCGAGTCCCTACGTCGTGAAGAGTGGAAGCTTCTGGTACTTTGCGGACAAGCCGCTTTCGTACATGGGCGAAGGAACCCGCTACTTGGTTCTCTGCGATCTTCTCCATGACATTCTGGGAATCAACCACCCCTCCGAAATGCGCGCGATGGTGCGCATCGAGGACGTCAGCATCGACGACGACCCTGATGACCTTACTCGAGTTGCCGGCTGGCTTTCTGACCGGCACATTCCCTTCGCAATCGCCCTTATTCCCATTTTTCGCGATCCCGCGCATTCCCTGGAGATCCGCCTTGGCGATCGGAAGTCCACGGTGGCGGCAATCCACACCATGATCGCCCGCGGTGGTACGCCCGTCATGCACGGAATCACGCATCAGGTCCACGGCTTGAGCGGGGATGAGTACGAGTTCTGGGATGAGCTGGGCAATAAGCCGGTGGGCGGCGACTCGGCGGAATTCGTGATGCGGCGATTGCGGATGGGATTCGCCGAGTGCTTTGCCAACGACATTTATCCGGTGGCGTTTGAGGTCCCCCATTACGGGGCGTCGGAAATCGACTACCGCACGCTCGCCCAAGTTTTCTCCTTGTTCTATGACCGTCCCATGGTCGTGCCCGACGACACGACCGCCCAGATGGTGCCTTACCCCGTGGTGGACCAGTACGGCCGCCACATTGTTCCCGAAAGCCTGGGCTATCTTCCCGAGGACGATCCCGATCCGTTAAAACTGGTTCAGTACGCACGCACCTTACGAGTGGTGCGCGACGGGATCGCCTCCTTCTACTTTCACCCCTTTCTGAAGCAAAAACTGCTTGAGCAGGTTGTCCAGGGAATCGGCGATTTGGGCTACCACTTCACTTCCCTGCGGGAATTCGACGGCCAGGTCGACTTCCAAGGCCAGTATGCCGTTCGTACCACCTCCGGCCCCATCCGGCTGTCGCCCAAGGATGAGTATTGGCGCTTGCAACTCTTCAATGCCAGCGGACAAGTGGTGAAAACCGATTTGTCGGCGGCGCGAGCGAAAGGCCCTGTCGAACTCCCGGTTCAGGTTCCCCCCGGTGGGTGGGCTGCCGCCGAGTGCATGAAGCGGCCACCCCCGGCGCCCGTGCACGCCAATTCCTGGTACGAACGGTTGCGCGTTTGGTGGGAGAACCTGCATCCGGTGATTCCCGCTCCCTCCACGGTTGTGCGGGATAAGTTCGCCGGGCCTCCCAGCGCCTGGATTCTGTGGCTGGAGAAACCGCATGCCGGCGCCGGGCACAACCAACAGAGTTACAAGACGGTCCTGGAAGCCCTTGGATACCAGGTGAAGATCGTGAGTGCTGCCAAGTTCCGCGCAGCGCCCAAGCCCTCCGACGACACACTTCTCGTCGTGCCCCACGCAGCGGGTCTGCGGCTCACTGAAGCGCAGCAACGGCTGGTGGTGAGGTATCTCGGGTCGGGCGGGGATGTTGTGGCCGACGGCGCGCAAGCTTGGCTGCCCAAGATTGGGTTTGTATTCAGTGGCCTCCAGATGGTTGTATCGTCGGTAACAGACCCCATTCATGCCGACATGAAATTGACTTGGCGTCCTGAGGAACGGATCACGCGCTTTACCGCGCCCGAGGACGTCCGCGATTTGACGGAGGACGACGAGAGCGGACAACCCGTAGCGCTCGCCGGCTCGTTTGGGGCGGGCCACTACGTTTATCTGGCGACGAATCTCGACAAATACACGAACGAGGGTACCAGCCGCTATCCCTATTTCCCCGAGTATCTCAGCACCACCTTCGGAGCCACGAGTTCGTTGCGCAGCCGCCACCTGGAGGTGTACTTCGATCCCAGCTATCGCCCCGGGGCGGACCTTAATCGGCTGGCGACCATCTGGCATCGCTCGGGCATCAGCACGGTCCATGTGGCGGCCTGGTTATTCAGGCCCACGTTTCCCTTCCCCTACGATGAGTTCGTTCACGCCTGCCACCGCAACGGAATTGCGGTTTACGCCTGGTTCGTCTTCCCCGCCGTGAATTGGCAGATGTGGGATGCTCATCCGGAATGGCGAGAGAAGACGGCGGCGGGCACTGACGGCCAAGTCGGCTGGCGCTACCTGATGAATTTCCAGGATCCCGACTGTTTCCAGGCGGCGATGGATTGGATGAAGGGCCTCCTTAATACCAGCGATTGGGATGGCGTTAACATTGCGGAATTGAATTTCGATGCCGACTTCAAGGACTATCTGCGCCGCGACAAATTTGTACCGATGAACGATATCGTGCGCGCGGACTTCAAGAAAAAAGCGGGCTTTGACCCCACCCAGTTGTTCCGCCCCAACTCCCCTCGTTACTACAAGACGGACCCGGCCGCCATGGCCAAGTTTCAACGCTACCGCGAAGACATCGTGGTGGACTGGCACCGGCGCGTGCTGACGGAGCTGGAGCCCTTGCGCAAGCAGCACGGGTGGGAAGTCATCGTCACCATGCTCGATGGCCTGCACGACGAGTACGTGCGACCGGCCCTGGGCGTGGACTCGCGCCGGATTACTGCCCTGATGCGTGAATTTCCCTTCACCCTGCAAGTTGAGGATCCCGCGCGCTTCTGGATGACCTCGCCGGAACGCTACCGGCGCTTCGCGGCGACCTATCGCAAGCTGGTCCCTGATCCGCGCCGCCTGATGTTTGACGTCAACGTGGTTCCCTATCGGGATATTACGGGTACGAATCTGCCCTCCAAGACGGCCACGGGCACGGAACTGGCGCTGACGCTCCTGAGCGCAGCTTCCGCTTCCGGGCGAGTGGCCGTATATTCCGAACAAACCGTCTCCCCGCAGGATTGGGACC
>JBEKAD010000014.1:0-18682 GCA_050018435.1 Terriglobia bacterium | reverse complement strand
GCTAGCTTGCTGCGTACCAAGCGTGACCTTCGGCTTCGGTGTCCTTGAATCGCTCGTCTTCCCGCTTGCGGAGTGCGAGCTCGTGCTTGCAGAGATACTTCCAAGCTTTAGGGAAGCGGTCTTCGAAAATCTCTATCTTTTTCGGGTTCAAGAATTGGAATCTATCCAGATTTGCTTTGCATGGGATCAGATTCCATTCTTCCTCGATTCTGCCATCGAGGGTCTTTCTTTTTGCGTAGCGGTCGTATGGAAACATTACCCAAGTGTGCTTCCAATCGATCAACCAGCGCGCGACATCCTTCCCAAACAAGAATGGGCGCAACGCACCTTTTTCGATTTCAATCGGCTCTTGGTTGCAGCCATCTCCCTCGTGACGGGGCTGGAGCTTTAGGATCTGATCGAGGTCCGCGACTTCATCGAACACAAAGATACTGTCTGCGCTTGTTGAGTACCCTTGGAACGCAGCACTGTAACTTGCCGATAAGTCAATCAGGGGATTGCCGGACGTGCAAAAGACCTTCTCAAGAACGGCTTGCTCGTCAGCGGGCATCAGCCACCAACCCTTGCCAGTGAGCTGTGCTCGGGGAAAGGGGAACACCTCAAGGGACTCGCCGCGTGCAACGGTACCACCCTTAATCTGCTTCCGCAGGCGTACAGACTCAACAACAAGGTCGTCGAAACTCACCTCACTCGTGAACACACGCGCCGCTTCGAGATCGCCCTCGGTGGGTTTTTTACTTCGCGTAGCAATCAGAATGGCGGGGTAATTCAGCGCACCCCCGAATACCCGTGTGTCACGGAAATCAAATAGCAGATCAACGCGGAGCGACTTGGGCAGTTCTTCGCGGAGCTTCTGCCCGTACTCGACGTTCAAGAATCGGTCCGAAAGAATGAAACCAAGGTGGCCGCCTTTGCCGAGCCAGCCGCCGCGGTCGGCTGAGCGGACCGAGCGCTCGAGAAACGGGACGTAGATGTCATAATTGTGTTCCGCCCACTCGTATCTTCCCTCCCAGTTTTCCTTGACGTGCTCGGGGATCTTCTGAATTCGTACATAAGGCGGGTTGCCCACAACGAAGTCGTATTGGAGATCATGCTTGAGAGAGACGGCCAGAACGAAGTCTTCGATAGTCTTGAGGAATCTGCCATCGTCGTATTTGCCTTTGAGCTCAGCCACGGTGGCTTCCAAGGCCTCGACGGTCGGCCTGAGGTAGTCCTGCAGTTTGTCAGTACGCTCCGTAAAACGGGCCCGGAGCATGGCCGGAAGCGAATTGCGCCGGGGGTCTCGAACCGCCTGGAACACGCACGCTAAAGCGGCGATGTATTCCTCCAGATTCGTCACGAGCCCCTGATCCCGCGCGTCCTGATAGCGCGGCACGCCGACATAGACGCGGTGGTAGCGCTTCTTCTCACCTTGGATGGGAAGGTAGATGCTAATCCCCAGGGTCCCCTTTTCAAACGTCAGGAGCGGCGTACCGTTGGAAACTTGTTCGCTTTCTGCCTCACGTTCCTCAATGCGCAGGGAGTCGGTGCGGAAGACTGGGATTCGAAGCACACGGAAATCAGGTTCCTCGTGGACCGCTTCAGCGTAAAGACTGAGGATCAACGCGGCGTAGTTGATCTGCGCCATTAGAACGGCGAAGGGGTTGATGTCGAAACCGACGATGCGGAGACCGTCAGTAAGGTCCTGCAAAATCTTCTTTGGTTCTCCAGACGCGTTTTTGAGATAACGTCGAAGGGCGGCGGCGAGGAATGTTCCGGAACCGCAGGAAGGATCGAGCAGCCGGTCCCCGCGCTGCCCCTTGTACCCGCATTCGTCCAGGATAAACTCGACTACTTCACGTGGTGTGTAGAATTCACCGAGCGCCTTGCGCGTGTCCCGATCAAAGTAGCGCTGATAGAGCTCACCGAGTAAGTCACCGGAGAGTTCGAGAAAATCGAATTGAGTCACGGTAAGAATGGCTTCACCCAGCGCAAAGAAAAGCCCTCGACCTCCTTCGTCCGGTGTCTCCATCCACCAATCGAAGATGTCTTGAATGAAAATGCTGCTGAAAAGAACTTCACCGGCCCGCTCTAAGCAGCGCACTAAAATCTGCTTGTATTTTTCGGGTGTGAGCCTTCCCCGAACAGCAAGTTCATTGAGACTTTCGTGAATGCGCGGGATAAAACGAACTCCGGGAAATTGTTTGTCATTCACGGCCTTTGCCAAAATCAGGCGGGAAATAATGCTATAGGCCGTTTCCAGAGCAAAGGAAAGTTGCTTGATTTCAGTTTTTGCTCTGCTCCCAAGAAAGTCACGCCACGTGGTTGGGATGTTTTTGTAAGTGAGTTCACGGGCGTACGTTTTAAGCCAAAAGTCGTATGACCCACGGGTGAAGCGGGACGATTCGATGGTCTTCGGCAGTGTGTCTTTCAGCGTCAGAACCAGACGGCCAAAAGCTGATTCGGGCCGAAACTGGAAGACTTGGAAGAAAATCCTCGCCGCTTCGAAATCAGGGTCCGAAATCAAGAGAACGTTTTGCCGGTGATAGCGCAGGCGTTCCATGACACTATCGAGCAACTCAAGATGAACGGTCTGCTTTTGCAGCCAGTTTAAGACCTTTTGAGTCTGGGCATCAGACGTCTCTTGAAGTTTGAAGTTGGCTTGTTCCGGAAACTCTCCATTGGTGCGAGCGTAGACAATCATCTCAACGCCGTTGGTCAGGACACCGAATAGCGCCAATTGCGGTCGGACGTAGTTATCAAGGAGTTGGTCAGCAAATTGATCGAGAGGGCCAGCGGAGGGCTTCTTGAACTCGATCACAGCATGAACCCGCCCCCCGAATCCGGTAAGCGCAACGTCGAACCTCTTCCGTGACCTTCCCCGCTGCGCAAGGAGGTCCCTTCCAAACCCTTCATAGCCAAGTTCGACGAAGAACGAACGTTCTTGGAAGATCTTTTCAATTTCGGCTTCGGTGAGAGTTGTGTCCTGACAGGCTTTGCCGATGCTGCGCAGGATTTGTTGGAACTTTCGTGACATCGTTTTACATTCTACAGATACAGCCCCACGAAGCAAAGGTGAAAAGCGCAGACTTATGCGCGGAGCCCATTACTCCGCGGCACTTCTAAACGATCTCCCTTGGCGGCAGGGGGCCGGCTGGCGCAGACTCCTGTTCCTTGGGGTCTGCGATTTCCCGAAGGGGCTTGTGGGAGCTGACGGCATTATAAAAGCAGTGACAAGTGACGAGTAGCGAGTGACGAGATCCACAGTCTGAAATCCAGGCGCGAGGTCGCGTTCTTCCAAGACTACTCGGGGCATGTCCTGCTATAGTCCGCTTGATCACTTCCGGAGGGAGCTCCATGAAGACAGCCTGAGCCTTGATCGTCGTCGTAAGGAAGAAGAGTAATGTATGAAGGCTGAAGGATGACCCGGGGAGAAGTCAGAAGTCAGGCGACAGACGGGGGAGAAGGAAGGATTCGTTCGAGCTGTGCGACGAGGGGGGGCAAATCCTGGTTGATGGTTTGCCAGACGATGTCCAGATTGACATCGAAGTAACCGTGGATGAGCCGATCGCGCATTCCCGCCATCTGATTCCAAGCGATTCCGGGGTATGACTCGCGCGTGGTGACCGAAACGCCCCGCGCCGCCTCACCGATGATTTCGAGCAGCCGGACCAGCGCCAGGCTCAACATGGCGTCTTGATCGAGATCGGCGCGCGCCCGGCCCCGCGTGAAAGCCAAAGCCTGGCGTGCTGCGCCCAAGATGTGCCGAACGCGCACGAGGTCATTCGTGGGCATACTGAACCTGGGCGTGCGCCACCACTTCATCCCGAAAGTAGCGGCTCAAATCTTCCGGCGTGCGCAGATCGACCTTGCGGCCGCCGAGGATGCACGACAGTTCCTGCTCCAAGTCATAAAGCTCGAAGAACCCGACTCGGGCGCCGGGCTCGAATTCGACCAGCACATCAACGTCGCTTTCAGGGCCGAAATCAGGACGCAAGACGGAGCCGAAAAATGCCAGTTTGCGGATTCTGTTGCGCCGGCAGAATTCTTCGAGGCCGTTCTTCGGAACTGGGAGATTATTCCCCATGCTCTGCATTGTACTCTGCACGGAGAGGCGGGTAAACCCCTCGACAGCCCCTTCCTGAACAAAGGACGTAGCCCCTCTCCGCAAAGTCCGGCCTCATCACGTACAAGACAAACGAAAAGGGAGTTTCCCACGGCAAGGAATTTGCGGCGCAAGCTTACGTTTCCTCCATCTGGGCGAAGCGCGGAAGTAAGCGGGTCCGTGTGTTCAGTCAGGAGACTGCGGCCAAATAGCGCGGAGTTATCCCGCGCCAGCGGGATTACTCTGCGGCTTTTCACTTTTACCCTTTGCCCTTTGCCTTTTGATTTTCTTTTGCAGCTCCGCCCCACCGTACACGGGACTTTGACTTTTGCGTTTTGCCCTTTGCGTTTTGACTTTCTTTTGCGGCTCCGCCGCTCTCACGCCGGCCTCGCTACGCGCGGACTCTTTCCTCGGCAACGTAGCGCTTCACAGCGATAGAGCTCTCCTCGCGGCGGGCCTGGGCCAAATCGTAGGCAAGCTGCATCCGCGCTTACCACAGGCCAACGAAGGTGTGAAAAAATCCGGGGAGAGCAAAAGCATTTCACGCAAAGGCGCAAAGTCGCAGAGCGCGCAAAGAGAACAATCCAGTCGTTGTTTGCAAGTCTTTGCGCCTTGGTCCGTCGGCTGACGGATGAGATTGTCTATTCTTTCACAGCTTCTGGCGCCGTGGGCCAAGTGATGGCGCCCACTACGTGAGCTTTCGGGCACCCCTAACTATCGGACCTTCCCCCGCGCGGCAATCTTCCAGCAACCCACCGCTTCGCCCTGGCGCAGCGTCAGGATCTCGTCATGCATATTCACCGTGGCGCAAACATGATTGGGGATGACCGTCACAACTTCGCCGACGTGGAAGTTGTGCCGCGACTGCGTGATGTCCAGATGGCCATGCTCCTCATTCAGCTTGATGATGGGGGCGTCGGGCGCTTCCACCACGTACCCGTAACCGGACTTGGGCCCGGAGCCCAGCGGGTCGGAAGAGAACGTCTTGGAGCCGGCATCGATGATGGCGCGGCCGGGCACGGCGGTGGAAACCACCGTCGCCACCACGCGCACCGCGCAATCCTCCAGACGGCACGCGCCTTGATAGTAAGTATTAAGATCGTTGTAAACATAGGTGCCGGGACGAATCTCCGTGAGCCCGGGGACCAGGTGGGCAAACTCGGCGGAAGGAGTGGAGCCACCGGAAACGATCTCCACCGGCATACGCTCCGCGCGAAAGGCCGCGAGGCCGCGGGCGACGCGCTCGGCCACGCGTTCGGCTTCCGCGCGGCGTTGCTCCGGAATGCCCCAGACGTTGCCGAAGAAGCTCATCAGCCCGCGAAACTTCAGCCCCGGCAGCTTCTCAATCGTTTTCGCCAACGCCACCAACGCCGGTCCCGGATCAAGTCCGCAGCGGCGAGCGCCGGCGTCGAATTCCACCAACACGCCGATGCTCGCCTTTTGCGCGGCAGCGGCTCGGGAAAGTTCCTGCGCTGCGGCTTCCGAATCGAGCGAGAGCAGCAGACGGCGCGCGCGGGCGAGGCGGGCCAGCCGCCGGAGTTTTTCTTCCCCCAGGATGGGAAACGCCACCAGGATGTCGTCCAGCCCGGCGCCGGCCATCACTTCCGCTTCACCCACTTTGGCGACCGTCAAGCCTACAGCGCCGTGCGCCAACTGGAGGCGCGCAACCTCCACCGTCTTGTGCGTTTTCGTGTGCGGGCGCAAACCCACGCCTTGCCGGCGGCACAATTCCGCCCCACGATTGAGGTTTCTTTCGAGGGCGTCAAGATCAACCGTTAGCGCCGGAGTGGAAAGCTCTCGAGCCAGCATGCACACCTCACGGAAACTGGTTAGACCCAATATTATTCACGTAGTTGCGGTCACAGAACAGGGATTTTGGTTGCGGGCGAAGCCCGCCTTGGAGTGCGGTAGCAGCAGCTACCGCCTTGCTACCTCGGCTAATCCTGCAAAAAAGGCGAGAAAGGCGGTAGCTGCTGCTACCGCAGTCCAAGGCGCTTCGCGCTAGTTCAAACGATGACATGCCCCAATTAAACAGCATTATGGTTGGACCCGCTCATCTCTTTCGCCGCTTGCTGACGCGCCCGATGCAGTCGATTTCAATTTTGATCTTGGATAGCTGCGCGCCCACGGTGGTGCGGGCGGGCGGGTCTTCCGTGAAGAACTGCTTGTAAACTTCATTCATCGCCGCGAAATCTTTCATGTCGGCAAGGAATACGCCCACGCGCACCACGTCTTTAAGCGAACTCCCCGCCGCTTCCAGGATGGCGCGGATGTTCTGGAGGGTCTGGCGGGTCTCCGATTGGATGTCGCCAAATTCAAACTCGTTGGTCTGGGGGTTCACGCACGCCTGCCCGGCAACAAAGACAAAGCCATCAGCAACGATGGCCTGGGAATAGACTCCTTTGGGTTGGGGAGCGTTCGAGGTACGGACCACTTTGCGCATGTTATCTCCTTGATCAGAAATTTACGAATCGGGCCGCTGACCTTGCCGCGCTTGCGCGCCGTCAGGCGAGCTGCCCGCCATCAACAAAGAGCAGGACACCATTTACATAGCCGCTCTCGTCGCCCTCGCGTCTCGGCGAGCGGGAGGCCTGAAAAGGTGTTTGGTTTTCTCGAAAGCCCCTCAGTATAATGACCCATTTTGATTTGGTAAAGGCCGCTCCGAGCGGCGCAAGAAAGCGAGAAGCCCGCTTGCCAATGTCGCAGCAGAGGTGGATGACCCACCTCGTCATCGTTCGCCATGGCGAATCACAGCGCAACGTGCGCCGTGCGGAAGCGCAGCGCGAAGGCCGCCTGGAATACCACGGCGACGTCCGCGACATGGACGTAGCGCTGACGTCCCGCGGCTTGCGCCAAGCCCTTGAAACCGGGAAATACCTGGCGCAGGAATTTCGTTTCGACCGCGTCTTTGTTTCACCCTACGAACGCACGCTCCAAACCGCCACCACCCTCCTGGAGCAATTTCCTTACACCGTGGACCTGACCGTAGAAGAGCGCATCCGCGAAAAAGAATTCGGCATTCTTGACGGGCTGACCGGCCACGGCATCCGCAGCAAGTATCCTGACGAGTGGCGCCGCCGCGAGCGCGAGGGCAAATACTATTACCGCCCGCCCGGAGGCGAGAGCTACCCCGACGTGGCGTTGCGTGTCCACAGTTTGCTGGGGACGCTGGCTCGCGACTGTCGCCAGCAATCGGTGCTGGTGGTGTGCCACTCCGTCGTGGTGCTCACCTTTCGCCGCCTGCTCGAGCGCCTGACGGAAAAGACCCTACTCGCCATTGACCGCGACCCGGGCCAGGACGTCTGCAACTGCTCCGTCACCTGGTATGCGTACGACTCCAGCGCCGGCCACCGCGGCCGCCTAGTGTTGCGCGAATTCAACGGTGTGCACTACCCCGCGAAATACGCTTCCACGGAAGAATGCCGGAAGAAGGCGCCGGTTGGGAAGGGGGAGCGCAGGGCGCGGAGAAGCAAATGAAAGTCAAAAGGCAAAGGGCAAATGGCAAAGGGCAAAAGTGAAAAGCCGCTGACGTCGTCATCGCCGCACCCTTTAGTTTCGGGTGCAGAATCTCGTGCGCCCACGGAACTCCCGCGCGCCATCGGGAACCTGGGTGCAACCGCCATTGTTGTGGGCACGATTATCGGATCCGGGATTTTCCTGGTTCCGCACGATGTGGCGCTTCAGGTCGGGTCCGTCTCCACCGTCATCCTGGTTTGGATGGTAGGAGGAGCGTTGGCGCTGGCCGGTTCGCTTTCTCTCGCCGAACTCGGAGCGGCAACTCCGGAAGCGGGCGGAGTCTACATCTATCTGCGCGATGCCTACGGCAAGCTGGCTGCCTTTCTCTACGGCTGGGCAGCGCTGCTGGTGATTGAATCGGGTGGCATCGCGACCCTCGCGGTGGCCTTCAGCATTTACAGTTCCACCTTTTTCCCTCTGACACCCTTCGAACGAAAGCTGGTGGCGAGCGCGGTGATTGCGGTGCTGACGCTCGTGAATATTGCGGGTGTCAGGCGCGCGTCGGCAGTACAGACCTTCTTTACCCTGGCCAAATTAACCGGCCTGGCCATCATTGTGGGCTTCGCCCTATTCGCCCACCACTTGACGCCGATTGCGCCTGCGCCGGGATATGCGCCCCCGCACACCACCCTGAGCTCTTTCGGTGTGGCGCTGATTGGGGTGTTGTGGGCTTATCACGGATGGCACCACTTGTCGCATGTGGCGGGCGAAGTGAAGAATCCCTCCAAAGTACTCCCGCGCAGTTTTCTTATCGGCGCGCTCGTCGTCATCTTCGTTTATCTCAGCGCCAACTTCGCCTACCTGCGGGTCCTGTCGCTGCCCGTGATGGCCCAGGACGCCTACCAGCGCGTGGCGGCAAAAACCATGCAAATCCTTTGGGGCCCGCGGGGCGCCGCATTCGTTTCCGGGTTGATCCTCTGCTCGATGTTCGGGGCGACCAACGGCAACATCCTGGGTGGCGCGCGCGCCTACTTCGCCATGGCGCGCGACCGCGTCATGTTTTCCGCGGTGGGACGAATTCACCCGCGTTTTGAAACCCCGTATGTTGCCCTGCTGATCCAAGGAGTTTGGTCCATCGTGCTGGCGGCCACCGGCACCTTTGAGCAACTCTATACCTACGTCATATTCACCGGCTGGATTTTCTATGCCGCGGCGGCGCTGGCGGTGGTCATTCTGCGCCGGAAGCGCCCACAGTTGGCGCGGCCTTACCGGGTTTGGGCCTACCCTGTGTTGCCGCTGGCGTTCGCCGCCGCGGCGCTGATCATCATTGTCAATGCGCTGGCCCGCAGCCCGCGCGAATCCGGCATCGGTTTGGGACTGGTGCTTTTGGGAATTCCCGTCTACCTCGTTTGGACAAAAACACGTCTTTACATCGATGCACAGAATACACAGGATGAGAAGTAGGAAGAAAAATACTCAGCCCTCGAGGTTTGAAGCGGTCGCCACGCGCTGAGACCAATCGGGCACGATGATGAATCCCTCGTTTTTTCGCCCGAAATGCTGGGTGCGGCCTTGGCGGAATGCATCGGCGGCGAGCGCGCACAAGGCAGCATCAACGAAGTCATCGTTGAGGAGAGGACTGGCGTCGTAGCCCCGCTCCGTCAAGAGTTTGCGGCGCTCCGAGGCACTTGCCGGAATAATTTTCCCGGCGAGGGCACAGGCAATGGCGTGGGGAAAGGTTTCAAAGCTGGCCGGCCCCTCCGGGCGGCTTCCCTCGAAGAGCGGAAAGTGCGGCGCGAGCTGTTGGTACAGTTTTTCGCCGTTGAAGATCCAATCGTAAAAGCCCGTCTTGTTTTCGTGAGCTTTGGTGCGCGTCGGCGTTGCGAAAGCGAAAAGCCTCTTCCCATCCAGTTTCAGCTCGCGCTCCGCCCTCCGGCAGGGATCCGATTGGCTCCAGCCGCATGGGGCATCCACAGCGACAATGGTCCCGTTCTGCTCCCGGCACCATTCCATTATTTCCGCGGGATTGGTGGAAGCCTTGGTTGCGAAGGCTCCATTGCGAAGAGCGACAGCGTGGAAACCCTTCTTTTCCGCGCCCACATCAATGCCCACCACGGTCTGGTCATCGAGGCTCCTGGTTTGCGGGTCGGTTGTAGCATGTTTGTAGTCCTTGCTACGGGTAAAGCGTTTGTATTCGAGTTTGGGGTTCCCGAAGCTGATGAGTAAGCCCACTTCTATCCCCGTGGCGTTCAGATAGTTAATGACCTGGGCCTGGTGCTCGGGAGCTATGGCTTTTACGGCCTTCAGTTCCACAATTACCTTGCCCTCGACGAAAATATCCGCATAGAAGTCACCGACGCATTCGCCCCTGAACATCACCTTGATCGGATGTTGGCATATCACCGAAAGGCCCTTCTGCCGGAGTGCCAGAAGCAACGCCTTTTCGTAGACCGACTCGAGAAAGCCCGTGCCCAGTTCGTTTATGACCTCAAATGCACAGCCGATCACGCTATGCGTGATCAGCCCATGTTTCAGTCCGGTATCCTGTCCATCGTGTTCATCCATGTTAGTCTCTTCGGCCGACGGAGGGTTGGTCTCTTCGATTTACTTGAGGTTTTCCGTGATGAGGAACTCGACCACCACCACGTCGTGCCAGCGGCCTTCCAGGAGCGTGTGTTTTTCGTGCACGCCCACTTCTCTCCAGCCGGTCATGCGGCAAAGGGTGCGGCCGGCGTCATTGTGAGCTACAAATCTCCCGATCAATTTGAAGTGCCCTTCCTTACGCGCCGCGGATTGAATGGCGCGCATTAATTCCCTGCCCACCCCGTGCCGCCGGTAATCGCGGTCGATGTAGATGAGGAGTTCGGCGATGCCCTCGATGCGCGGCCGCACCTGATAGGGGCTAAGCGACGTCCATCCCAAAACCCGCCCGTTCAGTTCCGCCACCAGCAGCGGGTATTTCCCGGAGTGTTCCGTCACCCAGCGTGTGCGCTCCTCGGGAGTGCCCAGAAAGTTTTCGAACGTCGCCAAGTGATCTTGAATCGCCTGAAGGTAGATTCGCGCGATGTCGCGGGCATCGCGCTCTTCGGCCGCCCGCACGTGCAATTGCGGGCGCGGCTTTTCCTGTGTTCCTAGGTTCAGAGGTAATGACATGATTTTGACCTGTGCTTGTGCCATCATAACAAGACGCGGGGGAATTCTCCAAGTCTGGATTCGGGTCAGGGAATTCCGGGAAATTTCGAATGGGAGTTGAGGCATCCCTGAGCGCAGTTCGCGGTTCACCTATCTGGCTGGCAATGAGTTATGCTTCGCGGGCGGCTTTCGAAAATCAGACTTGCCCACCAGACCCGCACACCAGAAATGTTATAATTCTCAAGTTTGACGCTATTGCTTGGGAGCCCTTATGCACGATGCCTGCCTGTGGATGGCGCTCGCATTTTACGCCCTGGGAATCTCGCTCATCATTCCCTCAGTTGTGCGGCGGCGGCCGTCGCTTTCGCCTGCTTCCTTGGGGGCGCTGGGAATCGGCTTGGCAGCACATGCCGGGGCGTTGGCGGTTGAAGCCGCCCGCCTTCATCGTCTGCCGGTTACGGACGTCCGGAGTGCTCTGTCGTTTTACGCATTCCTGGTAACCCTGGCCTTTTTCTTCGTGTACTTGCGCTACCGAATTGTTTCCTTGGGTCTCTTCATGCTGCCGCTCGTTTTCCTGCTCACGCTGATCTCGGCGCTTCGTCCGGCGAGTTCGTTTGACTCCTCAGCCTTTCGGGGCGGCTGGTTGCTGGTTCACATCAGTTCGATCTTTCTCGGTTACACCGCCTTGTTCCTGACCTTCGTCGCCGCCGTCATGTATCTGATTCAGGAGCGCGAGCTGAAGTCAAAGCAGCCGCGGGGCTTTTACTATCGGTTGCCCTCGCTGAAGGTCTGCGAGGAACTCTATTACCGCTCACTGGTGTTAGGCCTTCCCTTTTTGAGCATTGGCATACTGACCGGGTTTGTCTGGGCAAGCCGCACGTGGAAGGGCCCGTGGGAGCTCGACCCGAAAATCCTGGCTTCTATGGTGACGTGGTTGATCTACCTGGTGCTTTTCTCCAATCGTGTCAGTGGTGGTTGGCGCGGGCGGCGCGCTGCCTATATCGCGATCTTTGGGTTCGCGGCCATTCTGGTAACGTTCATGGGCATCAGCCTGCTCAGTGGGGAGCACGGGTACATCCCGAAATTGCGGGGTTAGGGATTCGGGACTCGGGGCTCGGAAAAACAATTCCGTCCTGCATCCCGGATCCCGAACCCCGAGTCCCGAATCCCGGTTCTTACAATGAATCTTACCCTTTTGGGCATCAATCATCGCACGGCGCCGGTGGAAGTCCGGGAGAAGATGAATATCCCGGAAGCACGGCTGGCCGAAGCCGTATCCGATCTGGTGCATCGGGAGGGTATCCGCGAAGGAATGATTCTTTCCACCTGCAACCGTGTGGAAGTGACCACCTCCGCTGAGGATGAAGTAGATGCGGAATCCATCATCCGCCGTTTCCTGGCGGACCATCACCATTGTGACTTAAAGCAATTCGCACATTTCTTCTACCGACTCCGGCAGCAGGACGTGGTGAAGCACCTGTTCCGTGTGGCGTCAAGCCTTGACTCCATGATCCTGGGGGAGCCACAAATTCTGGGACAAATGAAACAGGCGTACGCCGCGGCGCGCGCGGTGGGTGCGATGAACGGCACCCTGAATGATGTGGTAAACCAGGCGCTGGCGGTAGCGAGGCGCGTGCGGCGTGAAACGGCGCTGGGATCGGCGGCGGTGTCCGTTTCTTACGCGGCCGTGGAGCTGGCGAAAAAAATCTTCGGCGGCCTCCAGGGTAAAACGATTTTCGTCGTGGGCGCCGGCAAGATGAGCGAACTGGCGGCCAAACACCTGCTGAGCAGCGGCGCCAGCAACATCCTGGTGAGCAACCGCACTTACGACCGGGCGGCGGAACTGGCGGCGGCGTTTCACGGTACGCCGGTGCCCTTTGAGCATCTCTACGATTACCTGAGCCAGGCGGACATCGTCATCAGCTCCACCGGGTCGCCCCACCCCATCATTAACAAGAACCAAGTGGAAAAACTCCTGAGCGCGCGCAGGAACCGGCCCATTTTCTTGGTGGATATCGCCGTGCCGCGCGACGTCGACCCGGCTGTCCATGAACTAGATAATGTCTATGTATATGATATCGACGACCTGGGCCACGTCGTCGAGGCCAACAAGAAGCAACGCGAACGCGAAGCCGTTTGGGCCGAGGAAATCATCCAGATGGAGGTTCAGAAAACGCTCAAGCGCCTGGCGTCGCGTGACGTGGTGCCGACCATCGTAGCGCTCGAGGACCGCCTGAACCGTATCCGCGCGACGGAAATGGAACGCTACCAGGGCCGGCTGGCAAGCATGACCCCCGAGCAGCGCCAAGCCGTGGACGCCCTAACGCGCGGCATCATGAACAAAATCCTCCACGGACCCATTACCGAACTTAAGAGTGGAGCAGGCGAGCCTGAAAACGTAGCGCTAGTACGGCTGATCCACAAGATCTTCGGGTTGGGGAACTGAGGAAATTTTCGATTGCCGATTGACGATTTTCGATTTCACGCAATCGACCATCGACAATCGAAAATCGGCAATGATGATTGTCACTTGGCATTTTCTTTATGCGACTGACCATCGGCTCTCGCGGTTCCAAGCTCGCTCTGTGGCAGGCCCACTGGGTTCGTGACCAGTTTACCGCTGCCGGCTATGAAATCGAAGTTCGCACCATCAAGACCACGGGTGACAAGCTACAGGCCGTCGCGCCCGGCGAACCTCTGCCGGCCTCCGTCGCGCAAACCGTTGCGGAGGCCGGGAGCAAAGGCCTGTTCATCAAAGAAATTGAAGAAGCGCTGCTGGCGCGGGAAATCGATGTGGCAGTGCACAGCTTGAAGGACCTGCCCACCGGACAACCCGCGGGGTTGGCGCTCGGCGCGGTGCCGCAGCGAGAGGACGCGCGCGATGTTTTCATCGCCCGGAACGGGCAACCCCTGGAGAACCTCCCGCCCGGTGCGCGTGTTGCCACCAGCAGTTTGCGGCGGCAAACGCAATTGCGCGCCTTGCGGCCCGATCTTGTTTACGTGGCGATGCGGGGGAATCTGGACACGCGGCTGCGCAAGCTCGAGTGGGGCGATTGTGAGGCGCTGGTGTTGGCCGCAGCCGGCGTGCACCGTCTGGGCCTCACCGAACGGATAACCAGTTATTTCAGCCTCGACCAGATGTGCCCAGCGGTCGGCCAGGGGGCGTTGGGCATTGAAATCCGCGCTGATGATCCGCGCGCGCACGAGGCCGTGGCGCGCCTCGATCACTTGGCGACGCATCAGGCTGTCCGCGCCGAGCGCGCGGTGCTGTGCCGCCTGGGGGGCGGTTGCCAGGTGCCCATCGCCGCACACGCCGTGGTGGAAAATGGCAATGTGCAATTGCAAGGGCTGCTCGCAAATCTCGAGGGGACCTTAGTGATTCGCGCCCAGACGAAGGGTCCCGCGTCCGATCCGGAGGTGCTGGGTGCCGCGGTGGCGGAAGACCTGCTGCGCCAGGGCGCGGGGCAGATACTCAACGCACTCGGAAAACTCTAGGTGCTTTGGCTGGCTGTCCGTAGTCCGTTGTCCGTGGTCCGTTGCAGCAGGAATCGACAATCGCGGTGGATTATGCGCTTCGATCCTTGCCATGCACTTGTTACTTATACTGGGATGACCGACAACTGACTACGGACAACGGACAACGGACGACTGACAACGGACTACGGATAACAACCGATGACACAAGGCAAAGTCTATCTCGTTGGCGCAGGACCCGGCGACCCGGGCCTGCTGACGCTCAAAGGAAAGCAAATCCTTGAGCGCGCCGAATGCGTCGTTCACGACTTCCTGGTGAATAAAGACTTGCTGCGCCTGGCGCGGGCCGAGGCTGAGAAGATTTGCATAGGCCGCCGCGGTGAAGCCGATCGCCTCCCGCAAAGCGCGATCAACCAACTGCTCATCACGCGCGCCCGCGAGGGCAAATTGGTGTGCCGTTTGAAGGGCGGCGACCCGTTTGTGTTCGGGCGCGGGGGCGAGGAGGCGCAAGCGCTCGTCGATGCCGGCATCGCGTTTGAAGTTGTGCCGGGAGTGTCGGCGGGGCACGCCGTTCCGGCCTATGCAGGAATTCCTATAACGCACCGCGACATTACTTCCATTGTAACTTTCATCGCCGGACACGAGGACCCCGAAAAGGAATCCTCGCGCCTTGACTGGTCGCAACTGGGGACCTGCCCCGGCACGCTGGTTTTCTTCATGGCCGTGAGAAACCTGCCGCGCATTACCCAGGCCTTGATCGAGCACGGACGCGCACCCGCCACACCTGCCGCCGTCATCCAGTGGGGTAGTTTGCCGGACCAGAAGGTGATCGAGGGAACCCTGGCGGACATTGCCGCCAAAGCCTCCGCCGTCATGACCCCGGCCATCACTGTAATTGGTGAGGTGGTGAGCCTGCGGGATCGCCTGAATTGGTTTGAACATCTGCCGCTGTTCGGCAGGCGCATCGCCATAACGCGCGCGCGCGAGCAGGCCAGCGTATTGCGCGAAGAATTGGCAGCCTTGGGCGCCGAAGTTATTGAAATTCCCACCATCGAGATCCGGCCACCGGACTCGTGGGAGCCGCTTGACTCCGCCATCCGCAGGCTGGAAGAGTTTCACTACCTGCTGGTAACGTCGGCGAATGGAGTGCGGAATTTCCTGGCACGCCTCGCCGCGTCCGGACGTGACGTGCGCGCGCTGCATGGACTGATTATCGGCGCCATCGGCCCGGCCACCGCAGCGGAATTCGCGCGCACGGGCGTGAAGGTCGATCTGTTGCCGACCGAGTACGTGGCGGAGGGATTGCTCGCGGCGCTGGGTGACCGCGATCTGCGGGGCAAAGCATTTCTGATTCCGCGCGCGCGGGCGGCGCGCGACCTGGTGCCTCGCGTGCTCGAGGAGCGGGGAGCACGCGTGGAAGTGGTGGAAGCTTACCAGACCGTCACGCCGCAGATTTCCCCGGAAGAACTCGCCCGCCTGCTCACCCCACCACCGGATGCGATCACGTTTACCAGTTCATCAACGGCCACAAACTTCGCAAAACTTGTGGGTGAGAGTCGGCTGGCGGAAACGCTGCGCAGCGCCGCCATCGTCTCCATCGGCCCCATCACATCCCAAACCCTCCGCAAGCTCGGCCTCACGGTCACGCTTGAGGCGCAGGAATCCACAATGGCGGGGCTGGTTCGAGCCCTTGCAGAGCATGTCTGGAAAGATCAGATCGAAACGATCGAAGCGGTCAACGAGGCCCTTGCAGAAGAGGGCGAAGGCCGTCCAGCGGCGGAAGTTCACGCGGAGTTAAGGAAAAAACACTTTGGCGTACCACGTCCTGTACCGAAGGCGCGCCGAACGTAATCGGGCGGAAAGACCGCGAAGGGATAAGTACGTCCTAACTCTTGCCCTCTGCTTTGGTAGCTTTAGCAACGAGATAGTTTACGAATGCGGAGCAGGAAACTAGCATGAACTTTGCGTCCTCGAATGACAGGTTTGGTTCGTCGAGAAGCGCATGCCTAATGCCATCGGCATCGCTCGTGTATCCATACATGTTGATGAATGCTTTTTCCAGTGCAGGGTGCACGCCCATGCTTCCCCTGAGCTTCCTTATGGCTGTATGAAGGTCTGCCTTTTCATCCCTCGCGAGGAGCTTGCACACAGCCTCCACGGCACTGATGGATTCCTTGATCGAGTTACGGTAATCAGGTGATTTCCGGTCAGCCAGGAGCGCCAGAGCAGCGCTGATGTGAGCCGCAACTGGTTGCATCACATCTGCACTAGCCATGGCTTCTTCAACCGCCGCGACCTCCTCCTTTGAAGTCAACCGAGCAAGCCTGCCGCCTACGAAGCGATACGCTGACACCTCACGCTCAAGAATCTGGTTGCAGTACTCCACGAAGCTGAGTGCCTGCACCTGCTGTCCGAAATCACCCCGGCACCTCTGCCACACGAACTCGACAAAGTCATAGACCCTATACCACTCGCAATGGTAGAAATGGTTCTTCAGGGCGTCGCAAGTTCGTGACCACAGGAAAGGAATGTCGTCCACGGGCAGCTTAAAATAGTCCAGCCAAATAAGCTGGACCAATCTCGCCATTCGTGAATCGTACTCCTTGTAAAGGCCGTTCATTGTTTTGACATGGTCCCAATAGAAAATCGTCAACGCGTTCCAGAGGCCATTGCGCAAATCGTCATCGATTGAATCGATCTGGATCGTCGATTTCACTGGGCTTATGCCCAGTCTTTCTGAAAAACGCATGGCGAGTCTCCTCAAAACAGTGGCATCGCGGGCATGATAAAGTGCACTTGGCAGAACAATTGAATCCCTATACACCCTACCGGTCAACACTTCAACTGGGAAATGGCCATGGTAGCTTATTGGCTTTCAGATCGGTCCCATGCATATGCATGCAGCTACAGGTTCAGCAACTCGCGTAGTTTACGGGTTTGGGCCCGGCTGACCGGAATTTCCGTCTGCTTGCGATCTTCCATTTTGAGCTGGTAGGAGCTCTTGAACCAGGGAACCACTTCCTTAATGTGGTTTACGTTGACCAGGTAGGAGCGATGCACGCGCCAGAAAACCTTGGGATCGAGGTTGGCTTGGAGTTCCTCCACGGTACGGAAGTTGGACTGACCTTCCAATTCGCGCGTGACGATGCTGATGACGCCATCTTCGATGCTCGCGTAGATGACATCATCAGAATCGACCAGGAAAAGCCGGTTACCGCTTTTGACCACCAGCTTACCCTTTTGGGGCACGGGACGTTGCTCCACCATCTGCACCAAGCGGTCGAGCTTTTGGTGGGTGGTGTCAGAAGTCTCCAACATGCGGCGCACGCGCAGGATGGCTTTTTCGAGGCGCGGCTTCGAGACCGGCTTCAAGAGATAGTCGATGGCATTCACTTCGAAAGCTTGCACGGCGTACTGGTCATAAGCCGTCGCAAAAACGAAAAACGGCAAGCGCACTTTCTTCTCCAGCAGGCGCTTGATCACGCCAAAGCCGTCGACGCCGGGCATTTGCACATCCAGGAACACCAGATGCGGATTCAGCTCGCGCACCATATTCACGGCTTCCACGCCGTTCTTTCCCTGGCCGACCACTTCGACGTCGGAAAAACTCTTCAGCAAGAACGCCAACTCGTCGCGAGCCGGCTGTTCATCATCCACAATCAACGCCGTGATTTTCATACTGAATGAATCCCTTCTGTGGCCTGAGGCGCGGACCACACTCCGCGTGACAGTTCCCCAGCCAAGCAATTATAGCTGACGTTAGACCCGCCGAGAATGGCGCTGCTCCCGCGGCGGCATGTCGACGATGTTATACTGGCTGTCTCCGCTGGCAGCGGCACTATCATCATTTGAGGCCAAACCTTTGCAAAAGCGCGCCCGCATCCTTGAAAGCAAAACCCTCTTTCGCGGAAGAGTGGTGGAATTGAAGGTTGAGCGTGTGGTTGAACCGGGAGGCGTTGAGACCACGCGCGAAGTTGTTTGCCACCCGGGTTCGGTAGTCGTCGTTCCCCATCTTCCTGACGGCCGCCTGATCCTGGTCCGCCAGTATCGGCACGCGGTGCAAGAAAGCCTGTGGGAACTTGTGGCCGGGGGCATGGAACGCGGGGAAACTCCACGCCAGAGCGCGCGCCGTGAGTTGTTGGAAGAGACCGGGTACCACGCCCGCCTCCTCAAGCCCCTTCTTGAATTCTATCCGAGCCCGGGCATTCTGAGTGAGAAGATGCATCTCGTCGAAGCGTGGGACCTGACCCCATCCAAAGGCCAACCCGATGCCGATGAACGAATCGAAGTCGGATTCTTTACCGTTAGCAAAGTAATGGAGATGATTCAAAGTAATGAGATCCGCGATGGGAAAACACTCGTGGGAATATTGTTGCTCGCTAGGGCGGGATTGGTCTCAGCATGATTTTCTGCAGATTAGCAGTTCCTCCTTGAAACGGTTTCTTGCAACAATTTTCTTGACAAATCGAGGGCAGAAAAGCTATTTCTATTTATGAGGGAGATGGGAAAGTGTTCTCGTTGGGAAAGTGTTCATAG